>JAPSKD010000236.1 GCA_031177865.1 Bacillus sp. (in: firmicutes)
TCTCCGCCGTGACAAGATGAACAGTTTTGTTGATAAAGCGCATCTCCGTCACCTGTATCTGCTGTTTGTTGTTCATCGCCAGCCTGTTCCTCAGTAGTTGTTGTATCTTGTTCCGTTTCATCGTCAGCGCCACCGCAAGCTGTCAGAAAGCCTAGGAAGACAATACAAACTAAACCATATAGCAGTTTTTTCATTTATCTTCACCTCCATATAAAATTAGGTTTTCTTAGATAGCGGTTGAATATTCTGCACTATCTCCAGAAATTGAATAGGACTTGATATCAATCTTTACTAATTCTTGTTCAAAACTGGGTCATCGGTCCGATTTTAATGTTTTTTAATAGCGATCATCTTCCTTCCTGATAAACCAGAATAAACTGTATTGGTAAACTATCTGATTGCAACCGTTTAATCAAACAAATTGAAAATAAATTATAAATCAATTTTTTTTGATTTTAGGAATTGACATATAAAAATATTGGATATATGATAAAAACATCAAGATTATTTGATTTAAAAAGAGGGTGATAATAGTGAAGGAAGAAATACAATTACAAGACATTTCCATGGATTCATTCTTTGAAAAGTACGAGTTAAAGTTTAAAGCGATTGCTGATAAAAAGAGATTACAGATTATGAATATTTTAACTCAAAAAGGTGCGATGTGTGTTTGCGATCTAGCTCCACTGGTTGATATGGCCCAGTCAAAGCTATCTTACCATTTGAAGATACTATTAGAGGCTAACATTCTTACAAAAGAAACACGCGGAACATGGAGTTATTATGAATTGAATCAAGAAGAACTCAACCATTTGTTGTCACACGAACTATGCTGCGTGTTTAAACCTACCTGTTAATTTTTTTAAACATTATATCAATTTTTTTTGATTAAAATATCAATATTATTTGATTTAGGAGGCATCCAGTATGTTTAATGAGTATACAGAATATCGCTTGATGAAATTACGTAAGGAAGAAACAGAAAGAAATGTGCAAAACGCCTGGAAACATTACAATAATGGGAACGAGATAAACGACCATAAGGAAATCAGTGTACATTCAAATCTCTCCATAAATCCTTGCTGCGAGTGTACCTGTTAATAGTATATTCCTAGTAGTAAAAATCTTATTGTGGCTAATATTAGTAAAATGGAGGGGTAAGCATGAAAATGCATGTTGGTATTAATGTAACTGAATTAAACAAGTCCATTGAGTTTTACACAAAAGTATTTAATTCGGAACCAGTAAAAATAAAGTCAGACTATGCAAAATTTTTACTCGATGATCCTGGTCTTAATTTTACATTAAATTTAAAAGATGAAGTTTCAGGGAATCAGGTTGGTCATTTCGGATTTCAAGTAGAATCTCTTGAGAAAGTTATGCAACATAAAGATCGTTTAGAAAAATTGGACTTTTTTGCAAGAGAAGAAATGGACGTTACCTGTTGTTATGCAACCCAAGATAAATGTTGGGTTACAGATCCGGACGGGAACGAATGGGAATTCTTCTATACAAAAGCTGATGTTGAAGGTGTGGAAACGACTGCTTCGTGCTGTACTACACAACCGGCGAAGCTTGAAATAAAAACGAACTCCTGTTGTTAAACATTCCTTAAAAACGTTGAATTAATTTCAACGTTTTTTTTATTAACATTCAAACAATTGTTTGACCATTGGAAACACAATTGTATATACTAATAATCAAATGAACGTTTGAATGAGGAGGGAAATCGGGTGAACTATGATTCGACTTCCTTTGCTCACCGAATGGAGGGGAAAGCTGATGAGTAATGCGTTAGAAAAAGCAAATGAAAAAACCGTTTATCGAGTTCAAGGATTCACCTGAGCAGGCTGTGCTACAAAGTTCGAAAAGAACGTAAAACACCTGGATGGTGTTTCTGACGCAAGTGTAAACTTCGGTGCTGCAAAACTAACTATATATGGTCAAACAACCATAGAAGAAATAGAAAAAGCAGGCGCCTTTGAAAATATAAAAGTTGTTCCTGAAAAACAAAAAATAGAAGACAAAAAAGTACCTTTTGTACAAAAACATTCAACAGTCATTGTATCAGCCGTTTTCTTACTTATTGGGTGGTTTTCAGGGCAATTGAATGGGGAAGAGAGTGTCTCTTCGATTCTAGCCTATGGTGCGTCTATTTTAATAGGTGGGTATCGATTGTTTAAAACCGGGATTAAGAATCTTTTCCATTTAGAATTCGATATGAAAACCTTGATGACCATTGCTGTCATTGGTGCCGCGATTATTGGAGAATGGGGGGAAGGAGCTACAGTTGTCATTCTGTTTGCGATAAGTGAAGCACTTGAATCTTATTCAATGGACAAGGCGCGACAATCCATCCGTTCTCTCATGGACATTGCTCCAACTGAAGCCTTAATCCGAAGAGGAAATAAGGAGTTAACAGTTGAAGTAGATGATATTCAAATTGGTGACACTCTAATTGTAAAACCAGGGCAAAAAATCGCTATGGACGGAATTGTTGTTAAGGGATTATCAGCAGTGAATCAGGCCGCAATTACGGGTGAATCTGTACCCGTGGCGAAAACAGTTGATGATCAAGTATACGCTGGGACCTTAAATGAAGAAGGATTACTTGAAGTGAGAGTAACCAAACATGTGGATGATACTACAATTGCTAAAATCATTCACTTGGTTGAAGAAGCCCAAGCGGAAAGAGCACCATCTCAGGCATTTGTTGATCGGTTTGCTAAGTATTACACACCAATCATTATACTCATCGCATTAGGTGTCGCTGTTGTACCACCATTGTTCTTTGGTGGAGATTGGGATAAATGGGTTTACCAAGGCTTAGCAGCTCTTGTGGTAGGATGTCCCTGTGCGCTCGTCATTTCAACACCCGTTGCGATTGTAACGGCAATTGGAAATGCAGCTCGAAATGGAGTCCTCATTAAAGGTGGAATTCATTTAGAGGAAATGGGCGCAATCAAAGCCATCGCGTTTGATAAAACAGGAACCCTAACAGAAGGTATTCCGGTAGTGACAGATTATATACCTCAACCAAACACAGATTCTAATGATCTATTAACGATTATCGCTGCCTTAGAAAATGGTTCTCAGCACCCATTGGCTTCAGCAATCTTGAAAAAAGCAGAGCAGGAACATTTGCCTTATAAAGAGATTGTAATAAAAGATTTTTCTTCGATTACAGGTAAAGGGATAAAAGGTAGAGTAAACGATAAAATGTATTATATCGGAAGTCCTAATTTGTTTGAAGAAATCTTAGTTGATGGAATTCCTTTAAACATAAAGACAACCATCTCAGAGCTACAAGATAAAGGTAAAACAGTTATGGTTGCGGGGACTGAAACAGATATAGTAGGAATCCTTGCGGTTGCTGATGAGGTCAGAGGGAATAGTAAATCGGTCATCCAACAACTCCACTCATTAGGCATTCAAGAAACTATTATGCTAACAGGGGATAACATGGGGACTGCAAATGCCATTGGAAAACAAGTAGGGGTCTCTGATATTAAAGCCGAATTGCTCCCGCAGGATAAACTAACCTTCATTAAAGAATTAAGATGCAAGTATGATCGGGTAGCTATGATCGGGGACGGTGTGAATGACGCACCGGCGTTGGCTGCTTCCACAGTTGGTATTGCAATGGGTGGAGCGGGTACGGATACGGCACTTGAGACTGCAGATATAGCTTTAATGGCAGATGACTTAGGGAAACTGCCATTTACATTAAAACTAAGTAGAAAAGCCTTGAATATCATTAAGCAGAACATTACATTCTCTTTAGGAATTAAACTTGTCGCATTGTTATTAGTAATCCCAGGATGGCTGACGCTCTGGATAGCAATATTTGCAGATATGGGTGCTACACTTATTGTCACACTCAATGGTTTAAGACTTCTCAGGATCAAAGACAACTAATAAAGGGCTTCCCCTTGAGCGGGAAGCCTCTTGATTTTAAATGAATTTTGTTTTTAACTTACTGTAAACATCCAAGTAACTCCAAATTTGTCCTTCAGGGATCCATGAAGCTTAGCGAAGAATGTTGGTTGAAGATCCACATGAACAGTACCGTCTTCTTTTAGTACGTTCCAAGCTTTACTTGCACTTTCCTCAGAATTAAGCTCCACACTGATACATACTTTTCCATCGTTTTGTAAATCCTGCCTATAATCAGAGCCCAATAAATACCCTGTTTCTGTTATTTTTAATTCCGCATGTAAAACAAGATCTTTATCACTTTCAGCAATAGGAAAATCAGGGCTTGGTGGCATATCTCCATATTTTTGAATAGCAACCATTTCTCCATCGAAAGCTTTTTGATACCATTTAAAAGCCTCATCGCATTCTCTATTAAACATTAAATAAGGTTTAATCATTTTTCCAATCTCCTTCAACAAATAGATTTCTTTTCTCATTTATTATTGCTATACACGTTTGCAGTATAAACAAAGGCGCTAAAACCATTATATCCGAACATCAGTTCTATATTCAAGTTTTATACAACAGAAAAGCTGTCGATGATTACTCGACAGCTTTTAAGGTTCAATTTTAAGATCTTCTTCCCAATATCGGATACTTTCTGTCTTAGATGTGGGTTCTCTTTTAACCACTTTTCCTGCTTCGTCGTAATAAACTTCATATTCCTGATAGATTTCCACGAAATAACCGTTCATTTTTTGAATATCATCGAGCTTATATTCCAACACTGGCACATCTGTTGGCGGTTCTACGTCTACTGGTTGTGCCACTGCAGGTTTGTGTGTCGTCGAGTAGGAATATTTGCTATGAATAAATGAATACGGCGAATCAAGATAGGCTACAAGCACAACAATGACACACAGGAATAAAAACGTCTTGAAATGAGAGATTATTTTCATTCATCTCGACTCCTTTTACAAGTACATCCTCGTAACCTATCTTATGCATGTCCTTATCACATATGCTAGTTTGTTTTAAAGACTAAAGCTTTTGTCCGATAAAATTGATATAGTACCAAGGCTATAACTGAAATGATGGCTCCAGATATATAAGGTAGTCCGATTGAAAGGGAGAATAACCAGCCTCCAAGAGGTGGACCAACAATCCTGCCTAACGAGTCAAAGGAAGAAAGCAGTCCAGTTGCACTTCCATGACCTGCATCAGTAGTTTTCGTCAGCAGGGAAGAGACACTAGGACGAATGACGCCGTTTCCAATACCAAAGATTGATAAAAATATAGCAGCCGTTGTAAAACTATCAACAAACAGGATTAATCCGAAACCAATCGCAGATACAATGATTCCTCCTTGAATAACTGTACCTTCACCATATTTCTTTGTTAGTCTGCCGACCATACCGCCCTGTACCATAGCACCAGCAAATCCCATAATCATAAAAATATAACCTAGTTGGGTAGCCCCTAATCCTGCCTTTTTAGCTGCAAAATAAGCAAATGTTGCTTCTAAGCCAGATAGGGAAAGAGAAATTAACAGTTGTAATAAAAACAATACGGCTGCAGGGCCAGAAAACGCCTTCCATCTCGATTGCTTATTGTTTTGGTTCAAATCTTCATTATTTTTTTGTAAGGATTCTTTCAAGAAAAAGAAAATGATGACTAATGTTATCAAGGAAGAGGCACCTGCTAAGTAAAACGGCATACTCATACTTGATTTTGAAAATATACCGCCAATAGCAGGTCCAAATACAAAGCCTAGTCCAACTGCTGCTCCTACAATACCCATTCCTTTCCCACGGTTTTCAGGAGTGGTAATATCGGCGACATAGGCCATCGCAGTCGGCATATTAGCCGAAGAAAGTACTCCGCCAATAATTCGTGCTGCAAATAACATCCAAAGCTCAGTAGCCATCGCTTGGATAAAGAAGGATAATGATAATCCAGCGATTCCAATCATCATAATCGGCTTACGACCGATACGGTCTGATAATTTTCCCCAAAATGGTGCGAAGATAAGCTGCATCAGCGAATAAACAGCCATTAATAAGCCTAATTGCGTGGGGGAGGCACCCATTTCTTCAGCATAAAATGGCAGAACAGGAATAATGATTCCGAAGCCTATCATGACTAGGAACATTACTAAAAATAAAATTGGTAAAGCTCTTTTTGTTTCCAAATAACTCCAACTCCTAAATGATCTGAACAGTTCAAATCTTTATGTAAAAATTACTATAAATTATGGCGCTATGCTTAGGATAATAGAAAACATGAATCTAATACAAGCATTTCTAATTATTATTTGAAATATTTTTCTAAGATAATAGGATGTCACCAAATTAACCCCTTTCAATAAGGTAGCAACAGTCTATCACCTGCTAGCAGGATTATAGCAGGGTGACATAGATAAAAAAGAGCACAAGCCTAAAAGGACATGTGCTCTTTATTTTACTGCTTTCCGAGTAGATTCTGATGCAAAGTCTGCAATGACGACAAGGATCATATAACACAATAATAGTAACGTAATTTGTGTATAGTTAAAATAACTCATCGCAAGCTTAAAGTCCATTCCAAGACCACCTGCACCAACAAATCCTACAACGATAGTCGTTCTCATGATCACTTCCCATCTGTATAGAATATATGTGAGAAATCGAGGAAGAACGATGGGCAGGATTCCGTAAAAGAAGATTTCGATTTTGGAAGCACCAGCAGTTGCTAAGTTACGAATGGGTCTTGGATCCATATCTTCAACAACCTCTGCCCAAAGTTTCCCAAGGATACCAAAGTTGTGAAGAGCTAGCGCCAATGCCCCTGGTAGAATTCCAGGTTTAAAAATAAAGATAATCATCATGGCCCAGACTAACTCTGGAACAGACCTTGAAAAAATATAAAGAAGACGGATGAAAGCAAATAAAGGCCAATTATACCATCTCTTTTTTAATGTAAGACTTCCATTGGCTATATTTCTTGCGGCAGGAATAACCGTAATGAAAGCGACAATCGTGGAAAAACCAATTGCCATAATACTCATTTCTAGTGTTTCCAGCGTAAGCTTCAGTGCGAGTCCCCAGCTTTCTCCATCTAGGAAGGCTGGATTTTCTTGATTGATTCCTAGAAGCCCGCCGAAAAACTTTTTAGCATATTCGATATTTTTTTCAGATAATAGCTCATATAATCTAGCATTCTCACCAATGGTAATATACGTCCACGAACCGGCTATTAACAAAGTAGCAAATAACACAGACATCCAGCCCGAACCAAAACCACTTTTTCTTTTATGATCTGTTAATCCCTTACGAACAAAATGACTCCAGCCATCAACAAATATCACCAGCGCAATTAAGAAGAAGACAAAATTCCAAACTACATCATATTTTAAATCCGCTAGTGCCAATTGAATCTGAAAACCAAGTCCTCCTAAGCCAACAAAACTCATAATGGCGGAGGAACGAATCGCACATTCAAACCGGTACATCGTATAACTTATAAAATCTGCCCAAATCAATGGGAGGTAACCATAGAACAGCGTTTGAAGACGAGAGGATCCTGCTGCTTTTAAGGCGATAATTGGCTGCTCGGGAACATCATTTAGCATATCTGCAAAAATACGACCTAGAATCCCACCGTAAGGAATCGCAAGTGCTAGGATTGCGGCATATGGGGATAGTCCTACCGCTGCCACAAAAAGCCATGCCCAAATTAATTCATGAATCGAACGAGTAAAACCTAGTATACCTCTAAAAAAAACCTTAGAAATAAAGCGTGAAAATTTGCTAGTCGTTAACGTTCCAGATGCGAGGACACCTACAATAAAAGCATAAACAATGGCCAGCGACATCCCGGCTACTGCATAAGCAAGCGTAATCCAAGCTGATTCCAATCCGACTAATAATATGCTTGGTGCTAGATTAGGTTTGATTAGGCCTTCAAAAATCTGCAGCATGGTTGGAATACCGCCTGCATGGAAAAGCTCTGAGTTCCAATGAATGGGGGTAAGACTCCAAACGAAAATTGCGAGCAATAGTAAAGTAAGGATGAATCTTTTATGCAATTGAAGGGAGGGGATCAGCTTCATCATGTTAATCCTGCTCCTTAAGCTGATAAAGCTCATGTAACAGCTCATCACTTACTTTTTCTGTTGGCAAATCAAAAAATATTTCGCCATTTTTGAGAGAAATAATTCTTGTAAAA
>JAPSKD010000237.1 GCA_031177865.1 Bacillus sp. (in: firmicutes)
GAGGTAGAAAAGATGAAGAAGATAGAAGTAAGTACATTAATTTTACGTTTAGTATTAGGGGTTACGTTTTTTATCCATGGTTTAGTGAAATTCCAAGGCGGGATTGAAAATATTGTTGGCTGGTTTGATTCCATTGGCTTACCAGGAGTTCTAGCCTATGGTGTTGCAGTGTTAGAAATGGTTGGAGGACTTGCTTTAATCATTGGTTTAGGAAGCAGAATTGTATCAGGATTGTTTGTGGTATTAATGCTTGGAGCAACGGTTAAAGTGAAATTAGCTGGCGGCTTTTTAGGTAATGGTCAAGGTGCTGGCTGGGAATTAGATTTAGCATTACTAGCAATCGCATTATTTATTGCCATCAACGATAGTAAGATGTTTGCGCTAGATAAAGTATTTTTTAAAGGACAAAATAACCAGACACAATCACTTTAGTACAGGAGGGAAACATACAATGATGCCTTCACTGTTTATCGCTCATGGTGCACCATTGCTTGCGGTTGAAAACAATGAGTATACTCAATTTTTAAGTCAACTTGGACACATTTTACCGCGCCCAAAGGCCATTGTTTTATTTTCCGCCCATTGGGAGTCTAGAGTACAAAAAGTAAGCGAAGTAGACCAATATGACACCATTTATGATTTCGGTGGATTCGACCCGGCATTATATACCATTAAATATCCAGCTAAAGGTTCAGCGGAAATCTCTAATGAAATAATGGATTTATTCAAAGATAATGGTATTCCTGTTGAAGTAGAAACGAAACGGGGGTTGGATCATGGTGCATGGGTGGTGCTTCGTTTACTTTACCCAAATGCAGATGTTCCGGTAATAGCGATGTCTGTAAATCCTAATTTAACTCCGGAAGAACAATATAAAATTGGAAAATCACTGGCTGAATTACGTGCTAACGATGTTTTAATTATTGGCAGCGGGGGAACCGTTCATAATTTGAGAGCCGTGAATTTTGTGGACAATGGACAAGTAGATTCATGGGCGGTTGAGTTTGATGATTGGCTAGCCCAGCATTTTCATACATGGGATACAGATTCATTGTTTAAGTATGATTCGCTAGCTCCCAATGCACAATATGCTGTTCCTCCATATGGAAATGAGCACTTTGTTCCGATTTTTTACGCAATGGGGGCAGCAGATGATAACAAAAAAGCAAAATTATTACATCGCAGTTTCCGATATGGGAACCTAAGTCATAGTGTATGGCAATTTGGAGAGTAACGTTGAGGATATCTACACGTATCTCGGATATATCTACAAATTATTGGTAAATATCTACACATTCTTAAAGATATCTACACAAAATCAAAAGATATCTACACACTTTTTATTATATCTACAATCAATCCATAAATCGGTATCCTGCCCAACTAAAATCAGCGGTAGGATGCCTTTTTATTTTAATAAAGGGAATAATAATTCTAATCAATTGAATTATATGTAGGATTATTGATATAATAATTCGGTTATTAATATAAAGAATGTATAAAAGTTAATAAGGTGGTTATTATGAATCAAGTTTATAAGGTGTTACTGTATTATAAATATGTCAATATAGAAAATCCTGAGGAAGTTCAACAAGAGCATCTTCAATTTTGTAATGAGTTAGGTCTTAAGGGTCGAATTATTATCGCCTCAGAAGGAATTAACGGTACGGTGTCAGGTACAGTTGAGCAAACTGACGCTTATATAAAATATATGGATGAGCACCCGCTTTTTGCAGGTACTGTCTTTAAAATTGATGAATCAACAGAGCATGCGTTCAAAAAAATGCGCGTTCGTCTTCGACCAGAGCTTGTTACACTACGTTTAGAAGACGATGTGGACCCTCTTGTTACAACAGGAAAGCATTTAAAACCGAAAGAATTTTTCGAAGCTATGCAAAGAGAAGATACGGTTGTGATTGATGCACGTAATGATTATGAATATGATTTAGGTCATTTCAGAGGCGCTGTTCGCCCTGATATATTAAATTTCCGTGATCTGCCGGACTGGATTCGAGAAAATAAGGAACAATTCGAAGGTAAAAAGATTCTCACTTATTGCACAGGTGGCATTCGCTGTGAAAAATTCTCAGGCTGGCTTGTAAAAGAAGGGTTTGAGGATGTTTCACAATTAGAAGGCGGTATTGTAACGTACGGAAAAGACCCAGAAGTTCAAGGAGAATTATGGGATGGACAGCTTTATGTATTTGACGAGCGCATTAGCGTGCCAGTCAATCAAAAAGAGCATGTGGTGGTAGGTAAGGATTATTTCACAGGTGAGCCTTGTGAGCGTTACGTAAACTGTGCCAACCCTGAGTGTAATAAAAAGATTCTCTGCTCTGAGGAAAATGAGCACCGTCATTTACGCAGCTGTTCACATGAATGCAGAACGCATCCACGAAACCGATATGTTGCTCAACACGGATTAAGTGAAGAAGAAGTGAATGAAAGGTTAATGAACCTTCAATCATAAAAGAAAGGCTGCACGCTCAATGTAAGAGTGTGCAGCCTTTTGTTATTTCTTTGCAACAACACCGCTGGATTTTTCTAGTTCATCGAAGATTGCTGTTGTTAAACTATAATCGCCTTTGCTGTCATGACCAGCTTCCCACAGCATCATTCCGCCAAAGCCGTGATCAAGTGCTAAATTTGTCTTCTTTTTAATGGTATCAACACCATTATAATGATAAGTCGTTCCATTCATACTCACCGTATCATTCGCAGCATTTGCTGGGTCACTGTTGACGATAGCCGCATAAGAAACCTGTTTAATAGCAGGGTCTTCAGGCTGAGCATAAAAAGGAACTCCTAAAACAAGCTTTTCTTTCGGCAGATTGTTTTGGTCAAACAGATTTGCCCAATAGTTTACTATTTTCTCCGTAAACGGATAAGGAGATAAATTTGCTGCGTTGTAACCGCCGTCCCACTGGCCGTCATAGGCCATAATATTTACATGGTCGACATGCTGGAAAGTAGAAGGTTCATAAACAACAAAGCCCATCTCGGTGCCTGTCATCGCATGAATTTTCGCATAAACAGCAATCGATAGCTCTTTTCCTTTTGGATGCAGCTGCCAACTTAGCTCCTTTGCAAATGCAGCTAAGTTGGCCGCATCTACTTTTGAACGAGGATGTTCGAAATCGATATCAATACCGTCTAGTTTTTCACGGTCTACGATACTAGTAAGTTCATTTACTAGCCTCGTCCTAGAGTCAGGATTGCTGATGGCTGTTTTAAATGGCTCGTAGGATTCTCCGCCATTTATATGAAACCAGCCGCCAACCGCTAGAATTACTTTTGTATCGTGTTTGGCAGCTTCTTTAACCATGGCGCGTAGATTATTGATGGCTGAGTCACCATTTAGCAAAATTCCCCCATCCGGTGTTGGATGAGCAAACGAGAAGATAGCATGTGTTAACTTGGAATAATCAACCACATTCGGATCACGAAAATCCTGTACATAACCCAATAACACTTTAGATTCCTCTAAACTCTCCTCTGGAATTGCTTTTTCTTCGAGATTTTTTTCTGATTCTGAAGCCTTTTCTATTTTAAGCGGTTTCGATGCTTGTTCTATTTTGTTATTGGAATATAAAACTCCTGTAAAAATTCCCCCTGTAAAGGTAATGAGGATTACCAGGGCTAGGAGGAGATTGCGTTTTTTCATAGATTGTATTCCTCCCTATTATTCTCTGACTTTAAAATTGTATCAAAAAATAAGAGGAGGAAGTGTTGGTAATATCAACCTGGCGAAAAATTGGTAAATTACTAGTCCTAATTATTTGTTAAATATGCTCAAATATTGTCTAATTATAATAAGACTTCTAGTGTAAAGGAGATTTACTTCTGTGTGGGCAGTCGGAATAGGAATTATCTTACTATATAATTTATTAATTTTTTACATTGGCTATAATATTTGGGTTTGGCTGAAACATATTAGTGGTGACCGTAAGAGTATAAAAATTATGTTCTGGGTTGTACTTGTTATTTTCGCTTATTCTTTTGTTTTTTCACGCTGGTTGGATGAGAGTTTATTTTTCACATGGCTTGGTGCTGCTTGGCTATCGTTATTTTATCTTTTAATATTGTTGCTGCCGGCTGCCAATATAGCGGTTTTTTTTAGAAGATTTACAAACATACAGAAAGAAAAGTTTGTAAAATGGACGGGATACACTGTTTTCGTTTTAATTGTTGGTTCATTATTATTCGGAATGTTTAATGCCTACAGTCCTAAAGCAAAAACATATCAGATTAATATCCCGAAGCAGGTAGAAGGAAAACAAAGCTTGAAAATTATAATGGCTTCGGATATGCATTTTGGAGATTTATCGGGAAGCGGGCAGGCAAAAAAACTCGTTGAGTATATTAATTCTCAAAAACCTGACTTAGTCCTATTTCCAGGAGATATTATTGATGATGATATCACACCTTTTCTTGAAAAGGGAATTCCAGAAATTCTAAAACAAATCAATGCGCCTGTTTATGCTTCTCTCGGAAATCATGACCGAGACGACGTGGATCTTGTAAAGATTTTTAATAATAGTGGTATGAAGGTTTTAGATGACGAGGTACTGAACCTTCCTGAAGGGATTGTCCTTGTGGGCAGAAAAGATAGAGGATACCAGGATGTTGTAAGAGCCGAGCTTTCAGAGTTAATGAAGCAGGTCGATGTTACGAAACCCGTGTTTCTACTCGAGCATCAGCCCTACGATTTAGATATCGCCGAAAAAAATGGGGTGGACCTGATTCTATCGGGTCACACACATCGAGGTCAGGTTGCACCAGGAAACCTGATTACGAACGCGATATTTGAAAATGATTGGGGATATCTAAGGAAAGGGGAGCTGCAATCAATTGTCTCCTCTGGATACGGTGTATGGGGCTTGCCGCTCCGTATAGGGACACGGTCTGAAATTGTCCAAATCCATGTAACCTTCCAACCTTAAAAATTAGAAAAAATCCATCTGAGAACAGGTGGATTTTTTCAAGTTTTGTAAATTGATAACAGACAGACAGTGTTTTTTTATTATAAATTGAATACTATTAATTGATGACTGTAAATTTTGAATCCCAAAAATGTAAGCGCTTTATTTGTATAAAGGAGTGAAGACAATGGAAAAGTTAACCCCTTCTGAGGTTCAAGAAAAGTTATCCTCCGTTCCTGACTGGCGATTAACAGATGAAAAATGGATTGAACGAAAGTATCGTTTTCGTGACTATCTAAAAGGAATTGATTTCGTACAATCAGTTGCTAACCTATCTGAGCAGGTTAATCATCATCCATTTATATCGATAGACTATAAGGTTGTTACACTACGGATCTCATCATGGAATGCGAAAGGTTTAACAACTTTGGATTTCGACCTAGCCACAAAATACGATGAATTTTATTTACAAACGAAAAGTTAATTTTCTTCTAGAGGGAGAGATTTCTAAATGGGGAAAGCAAGGAAAATTCCAAGACACTTACAAAAATATGTGGTGGACCAGCAGTATGAAAAATACACACCGATTGATCATGCTGTTTGGCGTTATGTGATGAGACAAAACCATAACTATCTAAAAGACACTGCTCATCAAGCGTATGTCGGCGGGTTAAAGTCTTCTGGGATATCCGTAGAGAAGATACCCAATGTTACGGACATGAACAAAGCGTTAGAGCCCTTTGGATGGGGAGCAGCCAATATTGATGGCTTTATTCCAGGTGTTATTTTCTTCGACTTTCAAGCACATGGGATTCTGCCGATAGCCTCAGACATTCGTAAACTAGAAAACATTCAATATACACCAGCACCTGATATTATTCATGAGGCTGCAGGTCATGCACCAATCCTATGTGAAAAGAAATTCTCTGAGTATGTAAAGCTATTTGGACAAATTGGTTCAAAAGCATTAGCTACAAGTGAAGAGCATGAATTATTTGAAGCAGTGCGTACCTATTCGAATTTATTAGAAAGCGGAAAAGCAACAAAAGCAGAAATCGAGGCAGCAAAAGCTAATTTTGAGGAAAAGCAAGCTGCTGTAACCGAATTATCAGAAGCGGAACAAATTTCTCGTTTATATTGGTGGACCGTTGAATACGGCCTGATTGGCATTGTCGACCAGCCGCAAATCTATGGTGCTGGATTGTTATCTTCTGTATCGGAAGGAAGAAGCAGTTTAACCGATTCGGTTAAGAAAATTCCTTTCGACCTACAAACTGTTATAGAAACCGGATTTGATATTACCAAACCACAGCCGCAGCTTTTCGTTTGTGACAGCTTTGATCAGTTAATCGATGCAGTGATGGGATTTTCGAAAACGATGGCGTTTAAGGTTGGTGGAACAAAAGGTTTAGATAAAGCACTTCGTTCGAATCATACAGCTACGATTCAATATAGCTCAGGTCTGCAGCTAACCGGAACCCTATGTAACATCATCAAGGATGAAAAAGGTGAAGCGATATACATCCAAACAGAAGGCCCTTGTGCCTTGGCCTATCAAAATACTGAATTGTCTGGTCATGGAAAAACAACACATCAGGACGGATTCGGAGCTCCAATTGGAAAAATAGCAAATAGCCTAAATCCATTAGAGAAGCTTAGTGATGAGGAGCTTAAAGGAATTGGAATAGAGATAGGAAAAGAATCTACCATCAATTATGAGAGTGGAGTTAAGGTGGCCGGGACTCCACAACATTTCCACAGAAAAGATTGCAAACTTCTGCTGATATCGCTTAAAGATTGTACGGTTTCATACGCAGATCAAACTTTATTTCATCGTGATTGGGGCACGTATGATTTGGCAGTTGGAGATAGAATTACCTCCGTTTTCGCAGGCGCCGCAGATTCTGAACAATTTTATATGGACTTAGAGGAAGTAGAAACCAAACCACTTGTTAAAAGGGAATTATCTCAGTTAGAACAGTTGTATGGGAAGGTTAGAAATATACGTGAAAAACAGAATGATGACATTGAATCAACCTTACTTGAGGTAATTGGTAAATTAACGACTGATTATAAGGAAGATTGGTTATTACGAATTGAGGTAATGGAGTTGTTGGTGAAACATAAACTAATGCCGGATCAACAGTTATTGATAAAAAAGCAGCTTGAAGATATTAAACTTTTACACGATGAATATCCAGTGTTAATTGAAAGAGGTCTTATGTTAACCAATGCATGACATGTATACTAAACAATATGAATGATTAACAATACACCGCCGCATTGAATATACTTATTAAAGGTTGATTCGATGGGCGGTATTTTTATGGAAAATCAATTAAAAGAACTTTTCGGGGCGTGGATTCAAGCGATAGGAACCGTTATGGCTGCTGTTGGTAGTACACCATCCCTCAACGAAGATTTCCAAAAAAGTCTAAACTTATGGGGAAATGCTCTTCAAGGAACCGGAAATGCTTTAATTGCAGATGCTCAAGAAGGATTTTCCTTAGGAAAGCTTGGAGATGAAGTCGAAGCGATAGGTAATACCATTGTAATAGCCGGATTGTTATTAAATTATAACGAAGAAATAAAGAAAAAGTTAGAGATAAATGGAAACATGCTACAAGCAGTTGGAGGGGGAATTGCTCTTGCAGAGGATTTAGTGGATGAGCCCTCCACGATCAGAACACTCAATATTGCAGGGAACGTATTACAGATTATCGGAAATTCATTACAAGCCAAAGGTGGCATTCAGGAACTTAAAAGTAATGCTGAAAAGGAAGATAGATTTAAAGGATACAAGGAAAATAATGAATTCCAAGAAATTACACATATTCAATCATTAGCCATAAACGGCAGCTGGATTCAAGCTGTCGGCTCAGTTCTTTCTGCGATAGCACAAACAATGGAAAATATAGCAGTGGATCAATAAAGAATATAAACTTGGCCGTGATAAGTAGGGAAAAGGAAGGGTACACTTAAGAAAATAAAAAGTATAAATTAGGTGAAATTTAATGAAATTACTGTGCATAGACGGCGGTGGCATCCGGGGGATATTTGCAATCTCGATTTTACAAGCATTGGAAGAAGAAGTGGGCCATTCTGTTGGAGAGTTGTTTGATGTTGTTGCTGGTACAAGTACTGGAGCAATCATCGCTGCCTCTGTTTCACTTAATAAAAACATGAGAGAAATCTA
>JAPSKD010000238.1 GCA_031177865.1 Bacillus sp. (in: firmicutes)
AACACTCACATGCTGCGGGTTCATTCCTCCCAAAATCGCAGCAAGAAGGGGATCCTGGGCCGCTTTTTCCTGCTCTTTTACAGGAGCGCCATCCAGCAGGCGCGCAATCATGGTGGCAAGCATTTCAATATGGGCCAATTCTTCGGTCCCCGTATCCATTAATAAATCCCGATATTTATCATGCTTTCGTGCTCCCCAGCCCTGAAATAAATACTGCATGGCCACAGACATTTCCCCAAATTGTCCGCCAATCAGCTCCTGCAGCTTTTTAGCATAAACCCAGTCTGGTTTATCCGGCTTGGCATTATATTGAAGTTCTTTTATATGATAGAACATTTGCACACACCCTTTATGTGAAATTCCCCTTAATATATTCTTAAATTGAGATATTGTGCATATGCCTAACCTGATTATTGAAAACATAACTTGTCCTTATCCTGCATAGGATGTGATGAGCAAGGTCATTCCATCATCCACGAGGGAAAGTTTCTATAAAGGCCTAAGAGACCGCTGCAAAATAGAAAGGGAGATGAAGATGAGCAGAAAATGGATCGCCGTTCTGATGACGGGATCTTTGCTGACAGGAGCTGGCGGTACATATGCAGGCATGCAGTGGCTGGCAAAGGAAGCTCCGCAGACAGGGGCTGGAAAACAATTAATAGATTCTAAGGAAAACGGAATACAGATTGAAAAAGAGAAAATCGAAAAGATGGAAACGGCCTATCAGTTAATTTTAAATAGCTATGTGGAAAAAGTAGAGGAAAAGCAGCTCGTGGAGGGAGCCATCCAGGGCATGCTAGACACCCTTGAAGATCCTTACTCTGTTTATATGGATGAAGAATCAGCAAAACAATTCAGTGATACACTGGAATCTTCTTTTGAAGGAATCGGGGCAGAGGTCAGCATGGTGGAAGGTAAGATAATCATTGTTGCACCATTTAAAGATTCACCAGCTGAAAAAGCAGGGCTTAAGCCGAAAGATGAAATTTTAAAAGTGGATGGGGAAAGTGTGGATGGTCTTGATTTATATAAAGCTACCATGAAGATCCGCGGGAAAAAAGGAACAAAAGTAAAACTTGAAATTGCGCGCCAGGGACTGAAGGCACCTTTAAAGGTAGAAGTAAAAAGAGATGAGATTCCACAAATTACAGTATACTCGGAAATCAAGAAGCAAAGAGGAAAGAATGTAGGATATCTGGAAATCACCTCATTTTCCGAAGAGACATCCAAGGAATTTGCCAAACAGCTGAGTGAAATGGAGAAGGAGGGGATTGACGGTCTAGTAATTGATGTGCGCGGAAATCCCGGAGGCCTCCTGACATCAGTACAGGAAATCCTGAAGGAATTGGTTACGGCTGATAAGCCATATCTGCAGATAGAAAAACGGGATGGAGAAAAAATGAGGTATTTTTCCACACTTGAAAAGCCTAAAAGCTATCCGATTGCTGTACTTGTTGATAAAGGGAGTGCTTCTGCATCGGAGATTCTTGCCGGCGCTTTAAAGGAAGCGCAGGGTTATGCCATAATCGGTGAAAATTCATTTGGGAAGGGCACTGTTCAGCAGCCTGTTCCGATGGGAGATGGCAGCAATATCAAGCTTACTTTGTTTAAATGGCTGACACCGGACGGAAACTGGATCCATAACAAGGGAATCAAGCCAACCCTCGAGGTCAAACAGCCAGACATCTACCAAACACATCCTTTGCAGGTGGAGAAGCCTTTGGCCATCGATATGAATAATGAAATGGTGAAGAATGCACAGGAAATTCTGTCCGGCCTTGGATATGCTCCAGGACGGACAGATGGCTACTTCAATGATTCTACCTCAGCCGCTGTAAAAGCATTTCAGAAGCAAAAAGAGCTTGAAGCATCCGGCCGGATAGACAAGAAAACTGCAGCAGCGCTTGAACAAGCCGCCATTGAGGAAATGAAGAAAGAGCAGAATGACCTTCAGCTGCAAACGGCTCTGAGATATATAGCAAGATAGCGGATTCTGTAGAAAGCAAGCTTTCTTTAGCAGGAGGGATTTACCTTCTGCTATTTTTGTATTTGAGCCAGATTGTAATAGGTTTTGGAAGGAGCTTTTGGTAGAATATAGAGTAATAGAGTTTTCTGTTTGTTACATAATTCATGAGAATTTATTAATAGAGGCTGGTGGCAAGTTTGATAGAGGAGTGGATCTTTGAGTTTTTAAAAGGAACAGGAAAGCTGCTGCTGAATCCGGTATTTTATTACCTGTTTTTTGCAGCTGCATTTTTGGGAGTTTCCCGTGTAAAGCGTGAGCGTAAAGACTTTTCTGTTCGTGCGGAAAATGCTTATTATGAGCTAAGGCAGCTTCTTCCTCTGGGGATCCTGGCAGGTCTATCAGTGAGTGTTGTGATGGTTGGAGCAGGACTTGTCGTACCAGTGGAAACGATTGTTTTTACTGCTGCTCTTACATTCCTGTGGAGCTTAACGGCAAAAGTGAGATGGATGGCGCCTGTTTATACGCTGGGCTTTGCATTTTTTGCAACAATGTTTGCTGCTGAACAGAAATGGCCATTGCCATCATTCGCCCAGTCGGCAGCAGACCTTGACTCTTCCATATTTCCGTCCATCGCTGTTCTCCTGGCTCTTCTAGTTATGGCAGAAGGCTTCCTGATTATAAGAAACGGCCGGAAAGGGACATCTCCCAGGCTTGTAAAGAGTAAACGGGGCCAGACGATCGGCATTCATGAATCAAAAAGAATCTGGATGGTGCCTGTGTTTCTCCTTATTCCCGGTCAGGCACTGCAGCTGCCGTTTGATTGGTGGCCAGCGATTCCGGTTGGCGGGGAGACGTATTCCCTCATTCTTGTTCCTTTTTCGATAGGTTTTTACCAGCGGATTCAGGGCACGCTTCCTAAAGAGGCAACAGCATTACTCGGACAAAGAATCTGCGTGTTTGGCGTACTTCTTTTGCTGATTTCATCTGCAGGCTACTGGTATCCGCTTGCTTCTGTGGGTGCAGCCGCACTGGCTATCATTGGGCGTGAATTCATCTCTCTCCGCCAGAGAATGGCAGAGGATCAGGCACCGTTTTACTTTTCCAAGCGCAATCAGGGTGTCATAATACTTGGAGTAGTTCCGGATTCACCAGCTTATAAAATGTCTCTGCAAGTGGGAGAGGTTGTTACAAAAGTCAATGGTGTGAAGATCCAAGATGAAAAAGGCTTCTATGAAGCGCTGCAAAAAAACGGGGCTCATTGCAAACTTGAGGTTCTTGATGTGAACGGCCAGGTGCGATTCGTGCAGCGCGCTCTTTATGAAGGTGATCATCATGAACTTGGATTGCTGTTTGTACAGGAAGAGAAGAAATGGGATAGTGAAGCGGTATAAATGTAATTTTTCATAAACTTCCGGAATGAAATCAAAATTATCCGGAGTAATATTCATATTTTTCCGGAACTATATTCTTAGATCTCTGGAATATAAAATGGTTTTATAGAGAGGCGACTTAGTCGTTTCTCTATTTTTATAAAGGGGCGACGTTTGATGGATAAATTACTTTGCGTCAATAAACCAAGAAGTGATGAAAATATTTTTAATTTTACAAATAGACTGACTATGGAGAACGGATATGATTCAAACACATGGATACTAAGTAAGATAAATATAAATTTAAATCATGGACCAAGGAATATTTTACCCCACAACTATGATTTTAACCCACTAATGAAATTGACAAGATTAACAATGGAGGAATTATTAAAACTAACCTTTTATTATGAGTTTGGTAGAGAAAAGGAAGAAAATAAATATTTCAATCAGTTGTTATATAAAGAAATTTTAATGAGTAAACAAGCAAAAATATGTCCAATATGTTTAGATGTTTTTGGACAAAGTAATAAGTTGTGGGATATTCGATTACTTTTGGTCTGTCCAATTCATAATTGTTTACTTGTTAATCAATGTGATAATTGTGGACGAGAGATACAGCAATATAGGATAGATTTTTTTAATTGTACATGTAAAGTTGACCTTAGGAAAAACAGAATTCAATTGAGTAATGAAAGTAAATGTCTACAACTATCGCCCTAATTTATCATAAATTTTATTCAGGTGATAATTTATACAAAGAAAAAGTGAGTAAAAACTTGCTAATAGACTTCGATTTGAAGTATATACTATTAATTTATACATTTTTTATAAAGTTGTTTCTTAGAGACGAGACTAAATTAGGTAATAGTTTAATTCCATATAACCCCAAGGATGAAAAATTTCATAACATGATAACGAGAATCACTCAGCTTTTTGAGGACTGGCCAAAAAATTTCTTCTCATTTCTTAAGGTTTACGAAAACTCTCCCAAAAGCAAACCAAAATTTGATAGAGGAAGTCTTATTAATACTTTTGGCTACTTTTATATTGATCTATTTGGAAAATATAGTCATCCTTCCTTTAGGTTTATACAAAAAGAATTTGAGAACTATATAAATGAAAATTGGGATAAAACGTTATTATCGCATAGCAAATTTTTAAATATTAATGCGGATCAGGCAAGGTTTGTATCTACAACAGAAGTAGCAAAAATACTGAATACACATCATGCATATGTTAGAAAGTTAGTCTCTAATGGATACTTAGAAGCCAAGTTGACAAGTGATAGGAATCCATATTTATTAATTTCAAGAGAGAGCGTTGAAAATTATTTACATAATAAAAAACTTTATATAGGAAGGGAAGAAATCTGTGAGATATTTAATATATCCTACCAAAGTGTTGTTTTGTTGGAAAAAAGGAACTTATTGAAGGTTAAAAGAGCTCACTATATAGATGATAATCTAGATTATCAATATGACAGAAACAAAGTTTATCAACTCTTAGGGATCATAGAAAGGCGATATAAAAGAGGAAAAAAAATAAAACACATAAATCCTAAAAGTAGTGAAGAAAAATTAGTGGATATAATAACTAGTACAAAGTATGTAGTAGGGACAAATTTGGCAGATATTATAACCCTAATTATAACTGGCAAATTATATCCCATAGCTATAAATAAATCTGAAGTAGGTTTCAAAAAATATTTTCTGTCAGGTAAGGAAGTCCAGAATAAAGTTTATGAATACAAATTACAAGAACGAAATGGTGTATTTTCAATTCCGGAACTAATGCGGTATTTATGTATTAGTAGAGGTTTAATAGGTAGGATTATTGAAAGTGGTTTAATAAGCACATCTAAGACGATGCAAAAGCCCTTTGTATTGGTTAAAGACGCTATTTCCTTTAAACAAAATTACATTACTTTATCTCACCTTAGTAACTTATGTTCAGTTGAATATAAGTTGTTATTGAAAGAAATAAATGCAAATAAAATTTTCCCAGTGATAGACGGTTCATATAAAAAAAATAAAGTATATAAAATAGAGGATTTAGTAACAAAAATGGATTTTAAAATAAAGGCATGATTCAGTGAGGGATAAAATCAAAAAAATTACCTAGGTTGTTAGTCAAATAAATAAAGGGTGGAATATGAGAACAGAATTTAGTTCCAAATTGGCAGCAGAGGATGATTTGGAATCGATATGATACCTCTATAGCCAAGGGATTAAGGATAGGATTGCAACAAAAGAGCTCTAATGCTCCGTTTTTGGCTTATAAGGCTTTCTTATGTTAATTAATGTTTGGTTGTGTACCTGGATATGAAAACGTCTTGAAGAGGTTTAACTAACAATCTCTTTTTTTTTGCTTTAAAATGGAATATATGAACAAATGGAGAGGGCGATTTATGTGTCAATTACTAAATCCAATCAAGAGCAATTTAGTCAAAACGAAAGGCTTTTACGTAAGATATCAGTTAACCCCCCAACTTCAGAATCTATGGTAAGATTTCACGAAAGTATCCAAAGAATGTCCTCAGTAGTATTAGGTCTACAAAGACTCCCAATTTCAAGAATGGTTTTAGCAGCAGAAGAAATGCAAATCAGTTTAAGCAGAATAAATGTGAATCCATTAATAGAGGCTGCAAAAAATAATGTTCAAACAATGAGTTATGTAGGTGCTGCTGTAAGTTCACGAATGGCAGAATCTTTGACTTCTATAGCTTCAAGCCAAAGCTTAATTAGTGATATGGTGCAAATGCAAAGTCAATTAATACAAGATTCGCTATCAAGGATTCATTCTGAAACAATGAATCATCTAATTTCCTCAATAGGAGTTTTAGATAATACTTTTTCGCAGATATCTAATATAGATTTTTCTGGCCTTGAAAATTTAGAGATTGATGAGTTGACGGTTGAAGCAGAATCACAACAAGGAAGTTCTGATTTGGCAGCTACAATTACAGTAACAAGACCTGAAAAGAAACTCATGGACATGACTGAAAGTGAATTGGATGCCCTTATCAAGAAACACATTACGGCGGCTGGTACCTTTTCTATAGGGGCTTTTATCCTTTCTTTATTTGACGAATATATCAAAGAGATAGCTCTTGTAGTTATGGAGATTATCTTTGCTTTTGCCCTTACCTTTTTGACAGGTCAATTTAATGCCGGGGTAATTGAGGAAATTAGTAATCGCATTGAAGAAACGGATACATATAGAGATACAAAAAAGGTCATAACGCGATATGTAAAGGTAAATCCAACAGAACAAGTGGCATTTATTCGAAAAGGTTCATATCTAAGGGATGGTGCTTCAAAAGGAGCTCCAGTAGTTTCCCAAACGCAAATTACACCCAAAATAGTTTTAACTATTATTGACCGCAAGAATAATTGGGTGAAGGTTGAAGTTAACAATGGTGACTCTTGCGGAGAGATAGGATGGGTTCAAGAATCCTTAGTGGTTAAGTTTAAAAAAATGGGTCAATAAATAAGGTGGGTATTCTCTCAGCATCTTTTTAAAAAGAAGAATAAACAGAAATACTTAGATTTTCTTTTTAAACTCCCGAAAATTAAAAAAGCTCAAAACCTAGAAAAAAGCATAACAAAACTGAACAAGTAAAAACGCTTTTTTAAAAAAGGCTGAGCCTTCTAATTGTTCATTATTGAGTTGACAGATAATCAAGAACCTTTCTTTTATAAAAGTATCGAATTGGCTGGCGCAACGACCAGAATAAGGATTAATCTCCCATGAGTGCTTTGTGAACTATACGGTTTGTTGGGCTGGTGAAGAAGGAGAAGATAAAAATATGGAATTAGACCAAACCATAAATCTTAATGATTTTGATATCAATAAGGTACAGATATACGAGAAAACACTTTTGGCAATACAAAAATAATTGTTCACCCAACGGGGCGTTGTTCCAGGCAGGATTAACTGCCTTTTTGTTAAAGTCCTTATTGAACAAACGGGGCAGTTTTGTCGAATAAGAACTTGTTATAACATTGCATATTTATTGAGTGGAGGATTCTTATATTAGCAAATTAATTAATGGCAGGTTATAAAACAATCAGGTATTTTAATAAAGGAGTGGGGCACAATTTTTAGAAAGTTATTCTTTAAAAGATATGAAGAGTTTGCTTCTGAAATGGGTTTTCCTGATTGGAAATCAGCTTGTGAAAATACATATTTTGTCTTCCATATTCCTGAAGATGCTCAATGGAGTGCCACTGAGCTGCCAAATAGAACTTGGGCAGTTTGGAATGACATAGGTGAACCTCCATATTCAATTCACCTTTTCTCAACTTGGCGAGAAGCAATTACCTTTTTAAGAAATATTTTTGAAAAAGAGAAATACTTAGAGGATTATTGGGACCCAGAAGGATATGATCCAGGAGAAGATGTATTTTTAAAACCACCAGATAAACACAAAAAAGACGATTAATTAATTATTTTTTGATTGAATCCCTTATTCAATAAACGGGGCAGTTTAGTTTAATAAGGGCAAATGGTAAGATAAAAAAATAATGGCGAATATAGGGGCGATTCAAAATGGATCACTGGGGAAATAATACGATTTGGTTTGAACAAATACCAGATAATCTTCAGGCTTACATAAACCTAAAAGAAGATAAATTTAATGAGACGCAGTTTGAAAACATTGAGTATTTAACTCTTTGGCATCATAAAAGGAATAAGCAGGGCAACTTTGTTGGTATCCCTGAAAATCTCCTCTATCTAGAATTAAACTGGTCCAATTTACAAGATTTTCTTG
>JAPSKD010000239.1 GCA_031177865.1 Bacillus sp. (in: firmicutes)
TTCGGAGAAAGTGATCTCATTAGATTCTTTAAGACCACTGAAACTTTCTTAACGTTGTTAAAAACGGGAGAATCGTCAGGAAAATAGGCTTAGCGTTGTAAATCCGCGTTTTCCTGACGGTACCCCAATTGGTAAAGAACTTTTTGCCTTTATTTTAGCTAGATGGTAAAAAAGTTGCTGGAAATGCTGTTCTCCTTCTTTTATCGGAAACCTGGCCTGTTCATTACTGAATGTTAAAAGCCCTGTCCGCGTTCCTATTTTCAAGACAGTATGCAATAAAGATGCAGTAAAGGAAACGATTGCCTCAAACTGTTTAGTCGGATTACCATCCATCACAACAAACAAATCATTGGATTGCCCCTGCTCAAACTCCTTTGTCATCATCTCATTTCGTTTCGCTGAGGCTTTCCAGTTAATCCTTGAGAAACGGTCTCCCGGCTGATACTCCCTTACTCCAACAACCATAGATGTATCCTGCAACTTTCGGTTTTTTAATGCCATTAAGCCTTGGTCAAATTGGCTTTCAAAAAACGAATATCGAAGTTCCGAATAGGATGGATAGACAATGATCCTTTCTTCTGAAGAAATCTTTTTTTCTTTTTCAAATAAGCCAAGTGGATCACCAATTCTTAATGTAATAGAGTGAAAGAAATATTCACCCCTTGGAAGTTTGTCCATTGTATATTCATAGAAAAATTCCTTTTTAAAGCCGGGATAGAAAAGAATTCTTTCATATCTTGAATGATGGGCTTGATTTGAGTTATCTGGTATTTCATCTTCAATTAGTAAATAAAATAATGGAAAAGGATTGGACCTTTTTATGTTTATCTTTACTTTTACAGGTTCTCCTGCTTGGTAATAGTTTTTCTCAAGCACTCTTGTCACTTGCAGAACCTTCATGGGATAAAAGAACAATGCCACACAATATAGAGCGAAGGGCAGGAAACTATAAAATAAAAACCAGCTGACAAACCCTCCTTGAAACATAGCATACGAGAAGGTGAGAAGAATCAACAATATGAACACGAAATATTTCCATGCTTTCAATAAAGAACGTAATTTATTTTTCATTTTATTTTAACAAGCCTTTGAACAGGTACAGGAACTTTTTCCACTACTCGGTTAATAATTTCATCTGCAGAAATCCCTTCAAATTTAGCTTCTGATGTTAGAATAATTCGGTGGGACAAGACATATGGAGCCAAATATTGAATATCGTCTGGAATAACGTAATCACGATTATGCATAAATGTATAGGCTTGTGCTGCCTTCATTAGAGCAATGCTCCCCCTTGGACTGACGCCTAAATAAACATTTCCATGCCCTCTTGTACCATTTACAATGTCAACAATATATTGCTTAATCGATTCATCGACATAGACATCCTTTACTTCCTTTTGTAAGGAAAGTAGTTCATTGATGTCAATGACCGGATAAAGCTCATCGATAGGCGAAACCTTTTGCACTCGATTCAATACTTCTATTTCTTCATCTATTGTCGGGTATCCCATTTTCATTTTTAATAGAAAACGGTCCAGTTGTGCTTCAGGTAACGAATAGGTACCTTCATACTCAATTGGGTTTTGGGTAGCCATGACGAAGAATGGCTTTTTCAATTTATGGGTTACTCCATCAATGGTAATACTTGCTTCCTCCATCCCTTCTAATAGTGCAGACTGCGTTTTGGGTGATGTCCGGTTTATTTCATCAGCAAGGATAATATTGCCCATTAGGGGACCAGGATGGAATTGAAATTCCATATCCTTTGGATTATAGATGGAAACACCTGTTACATCTGATGGCAATAAGTCTGGAGTAAATTGAATCCTACGGAAATTAGCATTCAATGATGTGGCAAGAGCGCGGACCATCATTGTTTTACCAACACCTGGTACATCTTCTAACAAAACATGTCCCTCAGCAAGTAGAGCGACAAGGCTTAGTTCGGCAACATCCCGTTTTCCGATAATGACCTTTTCAATATTTGCGAGAATTTTTTTGATAGTGGGGTTCATTTGTTCATAAACCAATGGATTTCTCCTCCTCCTCATGTTTCACTAAGTCGAAATACTTTTATACTTTCTTATCTTTGAACAAAATAGTTAACTCGACTTAAATCACGGCCCCAAGTGGCGTTTACTTGGTTCTTTTCTCGCACGTCGCATTGTAACCATTACAAATCTAGGAATTTATCATTTCCTAAACAACGAAGAAAATGGCGCCATTCCTATTTCTCTTGTAAACCTTACGAATACCGCTCAGGCCAATGATGATCCCTCCGGTTCGATCCCATTTTTCTTTCAGTACGTTGGACAGCCGGGATACAAAAGATAATATTTACCATATGATTGGACGCATAATCGTTAACCGCTTTTACTCCAGGAGCATTACGCCCATCTGTTTCACGTATACCCGCATAGACAATATGTCCAGCTCTTAAAAGTGTTCAAGCGGTAAGAGCACCAAACCCACTCGAAGCTCCTGTTATACTATGACTTTTTTTCTTCACTACTCATTATCCATTCCTCCTAATTTTAATTATGCAAGGCCGCCATTTGAAAATATAACTTGTCCATTAATCCAACGTCCTGAAGTTGCTAAATATGTTACTGTGTCGGCAATGTCTTCTGGTGTACCCAGACGTTCAAGTGGTGCTGCTTTAGAAAGATTATCGATTGTTTGTTCATCTTTTCCATCTAAAAATAATGGTGTTGCAGTTGGACCTGGAGCCACGGCATTAACTGTAATATCTTTACCACGCAATTCGCGAGCCAATATCATTGTCATTGATTCAACCGCCGCTTTACTTGCAACGTATGCACCATATGTTGGAAATTGCGTGCGAGTAACAGAAGTAGAAAAATTGATAATTGCACCACCTTTGCGAACACGTCGCGCCGCTTGTTGGGATATTACAAAAGTTCCGCGAATATTTGTGCGGTGCATTTTATCTAAATCAGCTAAGTTCATCTCTGCGATAGAGCTGAGTAACATGATACCTGCTGTATTGATTACGACATCAATACCACCCAATTTTTCTTCAACTATATCGAAAACTTCTTGCATAACTTTTTCATCTGCAACATCTCCACCTATACTAATTGCTTTTCCACCTTGCTTTACAATCTCATTCACTATAGAATCTGCTCTAAGCTTATTGCCAGAATAATGCACAGCAACAGCAAATCCATTATCGGCTAATTTTTTTACGATGGCGTGTCCAATACCGCCAGATCCTCCTGTAACAAGTGCAACTCGCAAATCATGTGTTTCAGTAGAAGTTTTTGTCATGATATTTCTCCTTTGTTATTAAATAGTTAAGTTACAATCATTGTGATTTGTAACCTTTCGACAACATCATTATACACCACTAAGTTACAAAGTCAACACTTTGTAACTTAGTGGTGTATCCTGTATAATAAAACTAAGAAAAAAACTAGGGGGATCTACAATGGCAATACTTACAAAAGAGAAGATTTTTTCTGTTACAGAAGAAATCATAATGAGAAAGGGAGTACAAAAAACCACTCTTTCTGATATTGCAAAAGAACTTGGAGTTACTCATGCCGCATTTTATAAACATTACAAAAATAAAGAGGACCTATTGCAGCAACTTGCACTCAGGTGGTTAGAAACTACTTCCAAGGAATTATTAGAATGGGAAGCTCCAAAAGGTGTAAGTTCTGCTGTTGCACTTCACGATTGGCTCTGGCTTCTGGCTACTACAAAGAAAAAACTTTATCATGATGATAAACGTATGTTTCTGTTATATACGGATTATTTAGAGCGTACTCAAATCCTCGTTAAAGATCACTTAAAACAATTAGCGCAAAAAGCGGAATCCATTAGTGGATTAAAAAAATCAGGCCCTGCTATTATTACAGCATTTGTATATTTCCATAATCCATATTTTGCGGACCGATGGGATAATGAGTTTTATAAAGAGACTTTTGAAGATGTATGGAAGCTAATTGCTAACAAACTGCCATAAGTTAAGACTAAGAAGGAGTTTGGATATATCCAAACTTAGTTGGAGTTAATCTTTTAGGAGCACACTTCATTGATCTGCTTTTCTTTTGTCTTTTATTCTTTTGATCTTTCAATCTTTTGATTTTTGCTCGTTCGGTATGGTGGTTTAAGCCATAAATGGAACAGGAAACTACGGAATGTAGGCGTAAGCCGTACAGAGGGTGGTTATCGGTCCATTTAATGCCGAAGCGACACGTACGGAATGACAGAAAGGGTGCTTTTTCCTTTCTGATCAGTCCGTAGTGCTGCCGCCCAAAGTCGTTCTGTATGCTTTTAACCTTAAGATTATAAAGTCCTTATTTCTGAGGCGTAGCCTTAAGGCTGCATGACTGGAATAAATCTGTAAGGGGATGTAGGAATATCCAAAATTTTTGTAACATTCTCCTTGAACAACAAGAACAAATGTTCCTATAATATATAGAGAGGGGGAATTTTTAATGAATAAGTATGATCGTGGAATGAAGAAATTTATATTAAATGTCAAGGAATTAATGTAAAACTCAGTATCTGCATGTATTTTTATATAATGTCACACAAAATGTAATGGAAAAGTAGGTGTTTTGAGTTGATTCGTGACAGAGGCCGTATCAAATGGTTTCAATGATGTTACCGGAACATGTAAAATTACTAAGGGAATATAATGATAGTCTGGATAAAGTCGAGAAGCCGGTTTTGGATGAACAAAAATATGATGAATTTAATGAAGTTATCTGCGGGGCTATGGAAGAGGACATTACTTTACAATTTATCTACTATCATAAAGGGGAAATAAAAAAACTTGTTGGTAATATTCATTATATTGATGGTCTAAAAAGAGAACTGCGAATTATTAATCTCGCCTCTGAGAATCGTATCTTAAAGTTAGAAGACATTATTGAGATTGAACATTATTGAGTATAATTGTTGGTTATGTAGGCATTGAAAAACAAGAAAATTGGGTGGTGACAGGCACTTTTGAAACGGGGGGACGATTCCCCCCACTCTTTTTAGATAATTCCTTGGAATCGTAAAATAATTTCTGCAACGATGGCAGAACCAAGGTATGTGCCTAGGAGTACACACATTCCTATGACAATTGTTTTCCAGCCAAGTTTTTTGAAGTCTGTCCATGAACGTCCAATTGAGATACCAGCGTACCCTAAAATTGGCGTTGCGATGGCTAAAAGATTCACTTTTCCTGTCCAATCTACAATTTGTTCCTGCATTGGCATGCCTGGGATTGTTACAATAAATGCGAGAATCCCAATGTAGGCAATACTTGGAACTTTCTTATAAGGGATTGCTTTATGGATAATTAACCCTATTAAACTAATTCCCGCTAATACGAGTATACCTGGAAGTGCATCAAGAGGCATAACTTCATAACCAATCAAGTTTCCTGCAAGCACTGATACTGACACTATGATAAATAATAAGACCCATTCTTGAATGCTTTTCAACATTGGTTATTACGCCCCCTTTGTATTTGAATCAACATCTTTGTTTTTATTTCTTACTTTCGTTAGAACATTATATAGTTTTTCAGTTAACGGTAATCCAATGAAGATACTTGCGTACAGCCCTGTTACGGATGTTAATAGATTACTAGCTCCTGAAAAGGCTGTAATTGTGTCAGCCATGTCCGGATATGCTGCTACAAGCGGCCCGAGCGAAGCAGCTGCCATACTTCCACTTCCTACCCCAGTTGCCATCGCAAATGCCAAAGGATGAATAGGTGTTGCTGTGGCTAAAAATCCTGAAATAAGTCCTAAAAAGATCGATCCAAATACGGTGCCAAAAATATAAATCGCCATCACACCACGACCCTCTGGAGAGGAAAGACCATATTTATCCGTAATGAGGGCTAAGTTTGGTTCCCTTCCGATTGAGTGTGTCATCCCAATACTTTCTCTCTTTAAGCCAAGAAAAACAGCTACAGGTAAAGCGATTAAAATCGTCCCTAGGTTCCCAAGTTCTTGAAGAATTAACGCTGGTCCTGCTTCGATTAATTGTGGCAAAGCTGGTCCTGCTTGTACTCCAAACTTTGCAATTAAAAGTGTTACAGAGATAAATACGAGCGTTTCCGCATTTTCGGACTGCTTTTTCGTAACGACTGGAGTAAAATAGACAAGGATTCCAATGATAACTGCATAAAGCATTGGTAATAATAGGATAACCCCTGCACCAATCGAAATTCGATGTGTACCAATCAATTCAGTCACGAGAACAATTGCAAAGACAACTAGATGTAATCGCCAATCTTTCCATAAACTTAAGGTTTTTTCACCCATTTTTTTCTTCCCCCTTTTTCTAATCCTACTTTTTCATGTAATATGACCTATTTTACAGCCTCTTTTGAATGAACCTTCATATATTCTAGTGTTGCTTTTCCAAGTACTTTTGCTGCGATTAAAAGTGAACGTTCATCGATATCAAATTTAGGATGATGGTGAGGGTAAGAGTCTTTCCATTGTGGATTCTCTGCACCTGTAAAGAAGAAAGTACCTTTTACATGTTGGAGATAATAGGCGTAATCCTCTCCTCCCATGACTGGCTCCGTTTCTTTAACCTCATTCACTCCAGGGATATCTCCTGCTAGCTTTGCAATAAATTCGGTTTCTTCCTTATGATTGATAAGGGTTGGATAACCACGAGTATATGTAAACTCATAGTCAGCACCATTTACTTCACACGTTCCACAAACAACTCTTTCCATTTCTTTTTCTATAAAATTACGAGTTTCTTCTTTGAACGTACGAACTGTACCTATCATTTCTGCATAATCCGCAATAACATTGTACGGATTTTTCGCTTCGAATGAAGTGACTGATACAACTGCAGCATCTAATGGATCTACCTTACGGCTTACAATTTGTTGAAGGTTGTTAATGAGCTGGCCACCAACTACGATACTATCAATTGTTTGATGTGGATATGCCCCATGTCCGCCACGACCTTGGATTTTGATATCAAAACGGTCAGGAGCTGCTTGAATAGCACCTGTTCGATAACCGATTTCACCTATAGGCATTTGAGCCTGTAAATGGGTTCCGAAGATGACATCGACACCATCTAAACAACCATCCTTTATCATCGAAATCGCACCGCCTGGAGGTAATTCCTCAGCATGCTGATGGACAAATACAACCGTTCCCTCTAGTTCTGCTTTCATGCCATTTAGCACTTTGGCTAAGCCTAGTAATGTTGCAGTATGACCGTCATGACCACATGCATGCATGACACCGTCATTTTTTGATTTAAATGGTACATCGGTTTGTTCTAGGATCGGGAGGGCATCAAAATCAGCTCGTAGTGCAACGGTAGGTCCGGGACGATCTCCTTTTAAATAAGCCACTACCCCATTACCACCTACACCAGTTCTGACTACATGTCCTAGATTTTCATGGTAGTTTGCAATGTATTCTGCTGTTTTTACTTCCTCAAATGATAGCTCCGGATATTCATGTAGAAATCGACGAATCGATACGATTTCATTATAGATTTCATCTAATTTTTCAAATAAGTCTTGCATAGAAAAGCCCTCCTTGTTGTGTGTTTATTCCATCAATTCTTTTAAAACACTGTATACAACTGACGAGTCTTGCTTGCCCTTTCCTTTGTTTTTACCTAAGTGGAAGAGTTGGTGTGTTATATCACTAACAAAGGTTGATACTTGTGAATTTTCAGCTAATTCACGATACAAATGGACATCCTTTGTCATGTTTGCAAGGGAAAACTTTACATTGTCAAAGGATTCATCCAAAATATTGACTCCGAATACATCCATTGCTCGCGTTTGTCCAGATCCTTTTTGAAGGATACCAGCAAGCTTTTCCTTTGAAACCCCTGATTTTTCACCCGTAAGAAACGCTTCGCTTAGTAAAGCAATAACACCAGCTACGACCATATTGTGACAAAGCTTTACGGTTTGACCTCCTCCGCTC
>JAPSKD010000240.1 GCA_031177865.1 Bacillus sp. (in: firmicutes)
GCTGGACAATGACATGGTCCGTTTTATTTAATTTGATCATTTTTTCAATGCTGCTTTTACATTATAAATACCCCATTTTAGCATTAATCATCTCCATTCCAATCATTTTATTCTTTGTCATTTTTTTTAAAGTACCGATTTATTAACAGATATGAGAATATATTACGAAATGTAGAAAAAACTAAAGGGAAAATAAGGTTAAGGGGAATAAACATGGATTTAATGAAGCCAATTAACATTAGCTCCGATAAATTAGCTCCAGAAAACCCATTTACGGCTGTCGAAATGGGAAAGCTATGGGCTACCTATGTAGGAAATAGTATGTCTCATAAGATATTGCTGTATTTTCTAAAGCATGTTGAAGACGAGGATATTAAGACTCTGTTAGAAAATGGTCTTGCCCTTACTGTTGACTTTATGCAAACAATTGAGAAGTTTTTAAAAAAAGAAGACTTCCCAATTCCTGTAGGATTTACACAAGAGGACGTAAATCTCGGTGCCCCTCGCTTATTTGAAGACCAATTTTATGTTCATTATTTAAAATATGCTGCCAAAGCGGGACTTAGTTTATATGCGATTGCCATTCCTTTGGTAATGAGAGAGGACGTACGAGAATTTTTCATCCATTGTAATAAAACGACCACCATTCTGTTGGGGCAGATTAACAACGTTTTGATTGAAAAAGGGTATATCATCATGCCACCAACCATTCCAGTCCCAAAAAAAGTGGACTTTATTAAAAAGGAAAACTATTTAAATGGTTTTTTCGGTGATGTTCGACAATTACATGCGCTTGAAATCACTCATCTTTATGATAATATTGAGAACAATATTACAAGTAAAGCCTTATTAATTGGTTTTAGCCAAGTGGCAAAAAAGGAGAAAGTGAGACAATTTTTTATAAGAGGAAAAGCAATTACCGATCGGGAAGTTCAACATTTTCAGGATAAACTCCACAAGGAAAATTTACCGTTCCCATCCCAGATTGACCATTTGGTTACTGCAGCTACTTTTTCACCATTTTCGGATCGACTCATGGTGTTTCACAAAGTAGATATGTTTTCGATTAAAATTCGGTCTTTCGCAAACTCAATGGCCGTAAATGGACGAAGGGATATTGCTTTAATGTATATGAAAGCACTTACCGAAGTTTCTTTATTTGTGGAGGACGGGGCAAATATTTTGATTGATCATGGGTGGATGGAACAGCCTCCAAAAGCCATTGATCGAGATGAATTGTCATCTAAATAGTCTGATTTGATATCTTGGATGATCTTTTAAAGTAAAGGAAGGGTGTTATGGAACCAACCCGAATATCTTTAACGGCTCCAGAGATTTCCAGTTTATGGACTCAATTTATGTTTGAAACCATGTCTATATGTTTTATTCGATATGCTCTTGAACACTTGGAAGACCAAGATATTATTGAGATTTATAAAAAGTCACTTGAGCTTTCAGAAAGTCATGTTCAAAAGGTAAAGGAGTTCTTCGAGGGGGAAGATTATCCAATTCCAAAGGGCTTTACCGAGGAGGATGTAAACATCCATGCACCACGTCTCTTCCAAGATCCTTTCTATTTATACTATATGTACATAATGACTCTTCAGGGGCTAACTGGTTATTCTCTTTCTGTGAGTACTTCTATTCGCGCTGATCTACGGCAATATTATATTAACTGTAATACTGAAACGATGGCGCTATTTGAAAAAAACATCGAAGCACTTCTCACTAAAGGGCTATTCTCGCGGCCATCAGTCCTTCCCGTACCTGAAAATATTGACTTTGTAAAACATCAAAGTTTTTTGACTGGCTGGTTTGGGGAGCGTCGACCATTAACTGGTATTGAAATAGGGGATATTACCTTTAATATGAACAAGATGCATATGCATGTTGCATTAAAAGTTGGTTTTAGCCAAGTAGCTGCTTCCAAAAAAGTCCGACAATACATTAATAGGGGCATGGAAATTTCCACTAAACATATCACGGCTTTTGAAAGAATTTTTCGTGAGGAAATGCTCAATTCTCCTGTATCCTGGCAATCCCATGTTACAAACTCTACCACTTCACCTTTTTCAGATAAGTGGATGATGTATCAAGTCCAATTGTCGTCTCAGATTGCTATCGCCTTTTATGGCACAGCTTTGAGTGTTACATCCAGGGCAGACATTGCAGAAAAATATATGGCAATGACCACAGAACTCGTTAGATTTGCTGAAGACGGTGCCAATTTAATGATTGAAAATGGCTGGATGGAAGAACCGCCGAAAGCAAGTGACCGTAGAACCTTAACAAAAGGAAAAAAAGAAGGTATTGAAAATAATAAACAAGAAAAGTAAATTAGTTAAGGAGGGTAGATTCCAAATCTATCCTTTTTTAAATGAAAAATTCTAATTAAGGGGTAAAGAGATGATTAAAGGTTTAAATCATTTTTTATTTTCTGTGACCGATTTGGAAAAATCAATTGGATTTTATCAAAATGTGTTTGAGGCAAAGTTGTTAGTCAAGGGGAGGAGCACAGCTTATTTTGATTTATATGGGATGTGGCTGGCACTTAATGTGGAAAAGGATATACCTCGTAATGAAATTAGGCAATCCTATACTCATATTGCTTTTTCAATTGAGGAAGAAGATTTTGAGCGAATGTATGAAAAATTAGAGACATTGGGTGTCAACATTTTAACTGGCCGCTCTAGAGATAGTAAAGATAAAAAATCTATTTATTTCACAGATCCAGACGGTCATAAATTTGAATTCCATACAGGTACACTGCAGGATAGATTAAATTATTATAAACAAGAGAAAAAACATATGGAGTTTTATCAATAAGAGTTTGTTTGTGACTCGCTTATTTATTTCATTATTTAGAATAAAACGATTATAATGAAAAAGGGATATTTATTTACCTTGGGGGACTAGAATAGTTAAATTGGAGAGTAATAGTATGAAGCGTTTTGCGATTTTTTTCGGATATTCATGGAAACGGACCGGCATTAAAGGCGGTTTTAAAGGAAATTGACGAAAGAAGAGATGTTGACCATATCTATTGTTTAGGTGATATGCTTGGCATGGGTCCTGATTCTAATGAGGTATTAGAGATGCTTTTTTCTAGAAGTGATGTATCGATGTTAACGGGGAATCATGATGAAGCCATTTTAGCCTTAGCAGAAGGTGAGGAATATCCGTAAAGTCATTTACAAGTAAAAGACCATCATCAATGGATAGGAGATAGATTAAACACGACCTTTTTACCGAAATTAGGGCAACTACCTAGGTTGCTGAATGTCACGATAGATCGTTATTCCATCCTATTTATTCATTACCAGATAGAAAATAGCAAACTCTATGAACGCATAAGCAGGGACTGCTTTTCTTCGATTGTCCAACCTAGTACTGAAAACATGGAAACCTTGTTTTTTGATATAAAGGCAAATTTGATATGTTTCGGTCATCATCACCCACTTCATTATTTCATTGGGAAGAATACAACATTCCTTAATCCGGGTTCACTAGGCTGTAACCATAAACCGATTGCTCCTTATGCAATCGTAACAGTTCTTAATAATGATGTAGACGTGAGTTTGAAAGAAGCGGCATACGATAACACTGCATTTTTAAAATCCTATCACACCTTGCAAGTCCCTGAGCGTGAATTTATTTTAAAGTTGTTCCATGGAAACCAAATATAGAATGATCATTTTTTGAGAACAGATTATGAGAATTGGAAGCCATTAACGGTTTTTAACATAGTTGACCTCTTTACTGATTTTCCTATTACCTGGTGTTTGGCAGGGGGGTGGGCATTAGATTTACATTTGGGTAAAAAGAGCAGGCAACATAGTGATATTGATGTAATTATCCTTCGTGACGAACAAGAAGCTGCCTACCAAATTTTAAGTAAAGAATGGAAATTATATAAAGCTTAAAGACGGCGTTCTTATGCCTTGGGTACAGGGAGAGTTCTTAGTAGACACAACCGATGTTTGGGTTAGTAAATATCAAGATTCACCTTGGGCTTTTCAGGTAATGTTAGTAGATACTGTAGAAAACAAATGGATTTATCGAAGAGAAAAGTCAATCAAAAAACCATTGATCGAAATCATAGTAAGAACAAATGACGGAATTCCTTATCTAAGGCCGGAAATCCAGCTTCTGTATAAGGGAGGTTCATCAAAGGTTCGAGAAAAAGATCTCTTTGATCTTCAAACCATGCTTCCAATACTCTCAACACATGAAAAAGAATGGCTAATATTATCTTTGCAGCAACAATTCTCAGAAGGACATCCATGGATTGGTTTAATCCAAAAGGCAAAAGCATCTAATTCTCCATATAAATACGATAAAAAGGAGCATTAAGGAATGCTGACAAAAGAAGAATTGAAAAATATAAAAATGCTTCAGGGAATTTGTGAGAAAGAAGGAAAACTTCAGCTAAAGCTTAATTTTGGTATGCTAGAAAGCAGATCAGAAAAGCGTAAGGAAGACTTTTTCCAGTATGAAGATGGGAAGCTTGTTGGTTTCCTTGGAAGCTATTATTTCGGTAATAAGGTAGAAATTTGCGGAATGGTGCACCCGGAATACCGAAGAAGAGGAATCTTTTCAAAGCTGCTTGAAGAAGCACTTGAGGAAGCAAAGAAACGTGAGGCAAGGACCATTTTGTTAAATGCTCCAAGCGAATCTCATTCAGCAAAGGAGTTTTTAAAGAACATCCCTTGCATCTTATCAATGGTAGAATACCAAATGAAATGGGAGAAAATATCGGAATTATCTGATGACCCAACGGTTACGGTAAGACCTTCTATTTCCGAAAATGACTTGGAAGCCGAGATACAGCTCGACGTCCAATGCTTCGGGCTAAATGAAAAAGCAGCACGTCAGTATAGGCTAGAGACTAAAGACCTTGATACAGATGATAGATTTATTATTGAAGTAGATGGAACAATTGCTGGGAAAATGCGACTTTCCGAAATGAATGGTGAAGCATGGATTTTTGGATTTGCTGTTTTTCCAGAACTCCAGGGAAAAGGGATCGGTAGAAAAGCACTATCGAAAGTAGTAAAAATGGAAGATGAAAAAGGGTTTTCAATTTTTCTAGAGGTTGAGGCTAAAAATGCCCACGCCCTTAGGCTATATGAATCATGTGGATTTAGAAGCTATCATTCCCAAGAGTACTATACAGTGAATTTATCACAGTGAGGGGTACTTTAGCCCCTCTGACATTCTATACTACTAAAATATTTGATTTTCCAGTATTTAAAAGGAGACATTTGTAACCGTTTACATTATAATAATAGTAAGAACTAGGGGAGGGGAAACAAACCATGGAACTTTTATTAGAACAATGTGAACATAACAAGTCAGAAGAACCTTGTGAAGAGTGTGCCCCAAAAAAAGATAATGATGAGAATATGGATTTATATGAGTATGATTATTATAAAAGGATATGGTTTTAGACTTTCTAATAGTTAATAAAAATTGATAGAATCATCTAACAGGAGCTGTCTTTAGGACGGCTCTTCTTTTTGCCAAAAGGTTAGATTTAACGGCTGACAGTTTGGTTGGAAAATAGTTGAAACGATACCATCCTTTTCCTCGTCTAATAATAAAAAAACATTAGGTTAGTGAAAGAATGAAAAAGGATAAGGATCTGTTTGATTTAAAGCAAAGACAAATTCAGTGGTCCTATAGGGAAAAGTTTAAAAAAGAGCATGATCATACGTTTTTTCTATTCTTAATTGGCTGTTTTAGTAGTGGTTCGGTCCTGTTAGCAATAGCTTCTTTTATTTATAATTCCTTACGTTAGAGGGAAGACAGAGGTGCATCGAATGAACAAATTTGCGTTTACAAAGATTCTAGGGATTGTAGCTGGTGCCTTAACAATTATTGTAGCAATAGGATTTGGTTTATTAGCTTTTATCGGAATGGGCTTATCCAACGCCCTAAACTCGGGAACGGATTATTCATCTAGCACTCATTACATCATGCTGATTTTTATTGGTCTTCTCCTTGGTGGCTTTATCACTGCAATTGGAGTCTTTAAGCTAAAAAAAAATGCATGGAGAAATTTTTATATATGCTATTGTTTCGTTCTGGGTTTTGGCTTTCTAGCCGTCTTCTTCATATCGTTTGGAGCGATAGGATCAAAGAATGAGATATTCCTATTATTTGTAGGAATTGTTTATATTCTGTTAGGTTATTTAGTAAAAAGGAAAAAATGAATAATAGTGGTCCAAGCTCCGAAGAGAAAATCAATATATAAGAAATGACGTGTGAAAAGCACGTCATTTCTATTGATTAAAATAAGTGAAGTAAATGCTGCAATTGTTCAATTTGTCTACGGCTTGTGTCAATGACTTCTTCTGCAAGTTGCCTGCTTTCAGGGTCTAGGTCGCCACTGACAAGTTCTTCAGAATATTGAACTCCATAATGATCTAATCCTTTTAAAGCGTCCTCTTTCATTTCGTTCGCATCATCTGGAAGCATGATTTTATGTATGAAGCTATGCATTGAACCAGAGAAGCCTTCATCGTCAGCTGGGACACCGCCAAGATTTTGGATCCGCTGGAGCAAGTTTCTGGGCATTCATCTTAACCTCCTGCTGCATGGATTGAAAGATCCTCCTTAATTCATCATCTTCAGCCATTTGAATATAGTGTTCAAAAGACCGAATCCCCATATACGTACCTCTTAATAAGGTATTTAACTCCTCAATAATGACTTCATTCGACAGCCCGCACATCCTTTCATTTTATTTTGTTACCATGATAGGCGTTTTTATTCGAGATTTGCGTACAACTCATTCATAATTTAGGAAAAAAGATAGTTACTACGGAACTGATGAAGGGGTTGCTTCGTCTAAGTGTTTGGAAAGAAGGGGTTATGAATGCTTGTGAAAAAGAAAGAAACAACTTCATCACCAATTGAAATCCATGAGTTAACAAAGGAAGATCGACTACGTTGGCTGATGGAAGAGTATGGAGATATGGTGGTCAGGCTTGCTTTTACGTATGTTAAACAAAAACAATTGGCAGAAGATATTTCACAGGAAGTGTTTATTAGCTGCTATAAAAGTTTGGAGACGTTCCAAAATAAGGCTTCGTATAAAACATGGCTGTACCGAATTACCGTAAATAAATGCAAAGATTATTTTAGAAGTTGGTCCTATCGTAATATCAGTTACCAAGACTTTTTTCGTTCGATTTTTCCAAGCGGGGGACAATCGGTTGAGGCGAAAGTCCTTGAGGGAGAAGAAAAAGAAATCATTTACGATAAGGTTTTAGCACTTCCAATTAAGTTAAGAGAGGTTATTATCCTTCAATACTATGAAGAATTAACGGTCAATGAAATATCTGAATTACTAGGTCTTAATTCCAATACCGTAAAAACTAGGCTCCATAGGGCCAAGAAATTATTACAAAGTTCTTTGAAGGAGAGGCATAGTTATGGAGGATAAGTTAAAATATCCGAAGAATTCTCATATGCGTTTTGAAGATAAACATAAGAAAAATGTATTGGAGGCAATTAAGAATCTTCCCGAAGAGCCGCAAAGGAAGGGAAGTATAAGGATGATAAAAAGGTGGGGCTATTCTTCTGTTGCAGCAGCTGCTTTATTTTTTCTATTAATCGGCTCTACCTATTTTTCATTAGGTATGGCAAAGGTTGCAGCCAAAATTCCTTACTTTAGTTTATTTATAAAGCAAGAGCAATACAAAATGGCCTTATATGATGTAATCGGCGATGTTATAAATGAAAATAAGTATGATGTTAATCGATTAGACGTTTCAGTTCGAGATAGAGAGATTCAAATTGAGTTGCTAGGCTCCAAAGAGGAAGTAAAATCAGTTAAGGACAAATTGATCCAAAAAA
>JAPSKD010000241.1 GCA_031177865.1 Bacillus sp. (in: firmicutes)
TGCATGTATTAGGCACGCCGCCAGCGTTCGTCCTGAGCCAGGATCAAACTCTCCAAGAAAGTTGATATAGCTCATAAAAGTTACGTTGGCTTAGCTTTTTAATAAAAGCTAAAAAATTGTTTATTGACGTTCTTGTTTGTTTAGTTTTCAAGGAGCAATTCTTCTTAATCGCCCATAAGCGACTTTATTAATATATCATCTATTAAAGTAGATGTCAACGTTTAATTGTTTTTTTGTTGAATAAAAACTAACGAACAACACCGACTCAAATGAGTATACCAGCATTATTACTATCTATCAAGACAAATTTAGTAATTTGATAAATTAATTTAAAAAGGAACACCTAATTAGGTGTTCCTTTTTAAATAACTTATTCTTCGGTATTAGTATCCGTATCATCAACTTCAGAATCTAATTCGATTCCTGCATTTTCTTCTTCCATTCCAGTTATGACTTCTGCACCTTCTGCTCCTTCAGCGTCATCAGATTCAGTTTCCTCTGAAACTTCTTCTTTTTCAACTTTAGCAACAGTAGCTACATAGTCATGTTCATCGCCTTTAATACTAATTAATTTGACACCTTGAGTGTTTCGTCCCATAGTCGAAATACCTGCTACATCGATACGAATGAGGACTCCGCCAGTAGTGATTAACATTAAGTCTTCTTCACCCGTTACAGCTCTTACAGAAACTAATGGGCCATTCTTTTCAGTGACATGGCAAGTTTTAATACCTTTACCGCCTCTACCTTGGATACGGTACTCCTCTGCCGGTGTACGCTTTCCATATCCGTTTTTAGTGACAATAAGGACGCTGCTATTTTCCTCAAGCACTTCCATACCCACTACTTCATCATCAGAATCTAAGGTAATCCCTTTTACCCCAGTTGCTGTTCTGCCCATAGAACGAACATCGGTTTCAGGGAAACGGATTAGCATTCCTTTTTTCGTACCAATGATCATATGCTTTGTTCCATCCGTTAACCGAACTGAAATCAGTTCATCACCTTCACGGAGATTTAATGCAATTAGACCATTATTACGAATATGTGCAAATGACGTTAATGGGGAACGCTTAGAAATACCTTCTTTTGTCGTAAAGAAAAGGAACCAGTCATCGACAAATTCCTCAATTGGAATAATCGCATTAACCCATTCACCTTTTTCTATTCCAAGAAGGTTAATGATTGGCAGTCCTTTCGCCGTACGGCTGAATTCAGGAATTTCATAACCCTTAGAACGGTAAACCTTACCTTTATTTGTAAAGAAGAGGATCGTATCATGAGTAGATGTTGTGATCAAATGCTCAACAAAGTCATCCTCATTGGTACCCATCCCTTGTATACCACGACCGCCTCTTTTTTGCGCTCGGTACGTTGAAACAGGGAGACGTTTAATATAGCCATTATGCGTTAACGTAATAACAACATTTTCACGTGGGATGAGATCTTCATCTTCGATATTTTCAATTCCGCCTGTTACGATTTCCGTACGGCGTGTATCATTAAATCGCTCTTTGATCTCAGTTAATTCTTCACGAATGATTTCAAGAACCTTTTCTTCATCAGCCAAAATTGCTTTTAATTCAGCGATAAGCTTTACTAAGCTTTGATATTCTTCCTCAATTTTCTCCCTTTCTAAACCGGTTAAACGCTGCAAGCGCATATCAAGAATCGCTTGTGCTTGTTTTTCAGAAAGGTTAAATTGCGTCATTAAACCCTCGCGCGCAATATCTGTTGTCTGCGAGCTTCTGATTAAGCTTATAACGGCATCAAGATTATCCAAAGCAATTCTTAAACCATCCAAAATATGAGCCCGTGCTTCTGCTTTACGCAGCTCAAATTCTGTTCTTCTGCGAATAACGACTATTTGATGGTCTAAATAATGAACTAAACATTGTTTTAGATTTAAAACCTTTGGATGTCCATTTACTAGGGCTAATGTATTGATCCCAAAGCTGGTTTGCAGTGATGTTTGTTTATACAGATTATTTAAAAGGACATTCGCATTTGCATCTTTACGAACCTCAATAACAATTCGCATTCCATTACGGTCAGATTCATCCCGTAAATCGGTAATGCCTTCAATCTTTTTATCACGATGTAATTCTGCAATTCTTTCAACTAATTTTGCTTTGTTAACCTGGTATGGTAGTTCACTAACAATAATAACTTCTTTACCATTTGATTTTTGTTCAATTTCAACTTTTCCCCGTACGGTTATTGATCCTCTGCCTGTTTCATATGCCTTACGAATACCGCTTCGGCCAATTATAATTCCTCCGGTTGGAAAGTCAGGTCCAGGAATGATTTCCATTAACTCCTGAATGGTGATTTCTGGATCACGGGTAACGGCTAACACACCATCAATTACTTCACCAAGCTGATGTGGTGCGATATTCGTAGCCATACCAACAGCAATACCCATAGAACCATTGACTAATAGATTGGGGAATCTTGCTGGCAGAACAGAAGGCTCCCTTTCCTCACCATCATAGTTATCCTGGAAAACGATCGTATCTTTGTTAATATCTCTTAGTAATTCCATAGAAATTTTGGACATTCTAGACTCTGTGTAACGCATTGCTGCTGCTGAATCGCCATCTACTGATCCAAAGTTTCCATGTCCGTCAACAAGCATATATCGATAGTTAAAATCCTGCGCCATCCGTACCATCGTTTCATATACGGCAGAATCCCCATGCGGGTGATATTTACCGATTACATCCCCAACGATACGAGCTGATTTTTTATAAGGTTTATCCGCATGTATTCCAAGGTCATGCATGGCGTATAAAATACGGCGATGAACTGGTTTTAAACCATCTCGAACATCTGGAAGGGCACGAGAAACAATAACGCTCATTGCATAGTCAAGAAATGATGTTTTCATTTCTTGACTGATATTAATATCTTTCACTTGAGAATTTGGTGTTTCGGCCATTTTAGTACCTCCTATTTTGGCGACGATCTGCCTTTAATCATCATCCACTGAGATCTAGATAAACGAAAAAAGGAGGATAGTGGTCACCCCTCTATCCCTTTTCGAAAAGCGGAAGCGCCTTGTCCATTGGAAAAAGAAGTTCATTTTTCCCTCGTGGCGTGAGTCTAGGCGAGCCGTCAAGAAGTTTGCTCTTTAACCTTCTTGACGGCTAAGCTTAGACCTAAAGAGCCACTAGGCACTGCAGCTAGACAAATCTATATATCTAAATTCTTTACGTATTGGGCATTTGCTTCAATGAAGTTACGACGCGGCTCTACCTTGTCGCCCATTAACATTTCGAATGTTTCATCTGCTTCAATGGCGTCTTCTAGACTTACTTGAAGCATGGTTCGATTAGAAGGATCCATTGTCGTTTCCCATAGCTGTTCAGGGTTCATTTCTCCTAAACCTTTATAACGCTGGATATTAGGCTTCGGCTGACTTGGGAGCTCGGCGAATATTTTTTCCAACTCTTTGTCATCATAAGCATACCTAACCTTTTTTCCTTGTTGAACTTTATATAATGGCGGCTGTGCGATATAAACATAGCCAGCTTCTAAAATTTTTCTGATATAACGGTAAAAGAAGGTCAATAAAAGAGTTCGAATATGAGCTCCATCAACGTCCGCATCCGTCATAATGACAATCTTATGATATCTTGCTTTAGCAATATCGAAATCTTCACCAATACCTGTTCCTATGGCAGTGATCATGGAACGAACCTCATTATTTGAGAGGATTCGATCTAAACGTGCTTTCTCAACATTAAGAATCTTTCCTCTTAATGGCAAAATAGCTTGGAAATGGCGGTCACGACCTTGTTTCGCAGAACCACCCGCTGAGTCACCCTCAACAATATACAGTTCGCTGATAGAAGGGTCCTTTGAAGAACAGTCAGCTAATTTCCCCGGTAAACTTGAAACCTCTAAAGCACTCTTTCGGCGTGTCAATTCTCTAGCTTTCTTTGCAGCAAGTCTTGCTCTGGCAGCCATTAATCCTTTTTCGACGATTTTTTTGGCTACTTGTGGATTTTCCAGTAAGAATTTTTCAAAATGGTTTGAAAACAATGAATCAGTTATTGTTCTTACTTCAGAGTTTCCGAGCTTTGTTTTTGTTTGCCCTTCGAATTGTGGGTCTGGGTGCTTAATCGAAACAATCGCAGTTAAGCCCTCACGAACATCTTCACCAGAAAGATTTGTATCGTTTTCTTTAATCAAACTACTTTTTCTTGCATAGTCGTTAATAACACGGGTTAAACCGGTTTTAAATCCAGATTCATGCGTACCACCTTCATACGTATGGATGTTATTCGCAAAGGAATAAATGCTGTCCGTATACCCCTCGTTGTATTGAAGAGCTACTTCAACGCTAATGCCATCGCGTTCTCCCTCAATATAGATTGGTTCATCATGAATAACCTCTTTTGTGCGGTTTAAATGCTCTACATATGATTTAATTCCGCCTTCGTAGTAATATTCATTCTGTTTATTTTCCACACGGTTATCTTTAATCGTAATTTTTATTCCACGATTTAAGAATGCCAGTTCACGCAGACGAGTTGCTAGAATATCGTACTCGTATTCCAATGTTTCAGTGAAAATTTCGCCATCAGGTTTAAAGTGAGTAATCGTACCAGTTTTATCTGTTGTTCCAACGACCTCTAATTCTTGAACTACCGCTCCACGTTCAAACTTAATGGAGTATATATTACCGTCACGGTGTACCAAAACATCCAAATGTGTTGAGAGGGCATTAACTACGGAGGCACCTACACCGTGCAGTCCACCAGAAACCTTATATCCTCCGCCGCCAAATTTACCTCCGGCATGAAGAACAGTCATAATAACTTCAACTGCGGGCCTGCCCATTTTTTCCTGAATCCCAACTGGAATACCACGTCCATTATCTTGAACTGTTATACTGTTATCTTCTTCAATGGTCACGTTGATTTCGTCACAATAACCCGCCAATGCCTCATCAATACTGTTATCTACAATTTCCCAAACCAGATGATGGAGACCTTTTCCACTCGTTGAACCAATGTACATACCAGGTCTTTTTCTTACAGCTTCTAGACCTTCAAGAACCTGTATTTGATCGGCACCATATTCTTGTTCTTGGACTATTTTTTGATCCATTGTCATATCGTTCACCCCGCACTTTCATTTCAAAAAAATCCCACTATTAACCTAAATCAAAAATAATAATATCAATATTCCTGCATTTCCTTTTGATTTGAACGTTTTTTTAATGTTCTAGAAGAAATTGGGGATAAATAAACCTTGTCATATGTAATTACGACAGATTTAAAGGGGTTTTTCGAAAGGTTAACAAGCTTTTCCTTATGCTGTTCTAAGAACTCTTCGACTAAATTTGAAGAATTCACGCACCCTTTATCAAGAATGGCGATGATATCCTTCGCCCTGATATTTAAATCTTCCCCGACATGAATATACACACTTCCCACCTCAATTAACTTTATTGATAACACCAGACTCTACTTCAAAAGTTGAAGCTTCTTTTAATGTTTGATGGTGGATTCCGTCCACACTCGTTGTTGTAACAAATGTTTGGACCTTCCCCTGGATGGTATTAAGCAAGTGTGACTGACGATAATCATCCAATTCCGATAAAACATCGTCAAGGAGTAAGATGGGATATTCGCGAATTTCTGAATGAATTAATTCAATTTCGGCAAGCTTAACAGAAAGTGCCGTTGTTCTTTGTTGTCCTTGTGATCCAAATGTCGAAACATCTCGATTATTTACAAAAAACAACAAATCATCACGATGTGGTCCGAATAATGTTGTACCACGTTCTATTTCCCTTGTTCTAATTTTACTAAATTTTTCCTCAAAGCTTGCTTTCATTTTCGACAAATCTTGGTCTTCTAATACATCAACCGATGGTTTATAGACAATTTCCAATGATTCCAGCCCTCTAGAGATCCCTTTATGAATAGGCTTAGCCCAATTTTCAAGCAAATGGAGAAACTCAAACCTTTTCAAAACAATTTTCACAGCCATATCAATAAATTGCTCAGTGAGAATTTCAAGCATGGTTTGGTCAGTTTGTTTTTTTATTTGCATCATTTTTAAAAAATGATTTCGCTGTTGAAGTATTTTTTGATACTGACTCATATCATGTAAATAAATGGGCGAAACCTGCCCAATTTCCATATCAATAAACCGCCTTCTAATTTGCGGGCTGCCTTTTACTAAATTTAAATCTTCCGGTGCAAACATGACCACATTCATGTTCCCGACATATTGGCTTAATTTCTGCTGCTCAATATGGTTGCATTTAGCCTTTTTTCCTTTTTTGGAAATGATTAGTTGCAATGGCAAAGAGCTGTGCTGTTTTTGAACCCTACCCTCTATTTTAGCATACTCCTGGTCCCAGCGAATAAGATCTTTATCATTTGATGTTCGATGAGACTTGGCCATTGCTAATACATAGATAGATTCCATCACATTTGTTTTACCCTGAGCATTTTCCCCAAGGATCACATTGACTTTATTTTCAAATTCAACCGACAGGCTCTGATAATTTCGATAATCTCTTAGTGCTAATTGTTCAATATACATGAAAACGACACAACCTTTAGTTACTCGTAATCAAAAACTCTCCAAAGCCAGGAATTTGAATTTTATCTCCTGCTCTAAGCTTTCTTCCTCTTCTTTGATCTTGTTCGCCATTAATAAAAATATCGTTTTCACTTAAAAACCATTTTGCCATTCCACCAGATTGGATAACGTCAGCTAATTTAAGAAATTGTCCTAACGTAATAAACTCTGTATTTAGCTTTATTTCTTCAGGCAATGTTTATCACTCATTTCTAAAATGGTCTCAATACTTTATTTTACTAAAAAACAAATAATAAAGAAAGTCACCAAAAAACATGGTGACTATTCGTGAGGTTTATCCTAGTAAGTTCTTACAGGTAAAATGAGCTGCAGTGTGGTTTCATCATGCAGCGGCTTGATAACAAACGGGCGCATTGCACCAGTAAAACTTACCCTTATATCCGTACCTTCAAGCGCCTTTAAGGCATCCATCATATATTTAGCACTAAAAGAAATCTTCAATTCTTCTCCATCGATGGATTGACTTTGAATTTCTTCGACGACTTTACCTACTTCTGGTGTGTTTGATGAAATTTCTATTACTCCGCCATCAATTGTTGAAAGTTTCACAACGTTATTTCTGCCTTCACGTGCAAGCAGGGAAGCACGATCGATAGCTTGGAGGAATTCCTTTGTATTCACAATAATATCTGTTTTGCTTTCGCTAGGAATCAATCTAGAAGTGTCAGGATAATTTCCTTCTAACAACCTTGAGAAAAATAATAAATGCTTCGCTTTAAACAAAATTTGGTTTTCTGTGATAACAATATCTATTAATTCGTTTGAATCGTCTATGATTTTACTTAGTTCATTCAAACTCTTACCTGGAATGACCACATTGTAACTTTCATTATTTTCAATTTCTATTTTTGCTTTTCTTAATGCCAGACGATGGCTATCTGTTGCAATACAGTTTAGTTCGCCATTTTCAATCTTCCAGTTTACACCTGTCAAGATGGGACGTGTTTCTGAGGTGGATACTGCAAAAAAGGTTTGGCGAATCATCATTTTTAGGAGATCTGTTGCAATATGAAATTTATTATTTTCTTCTATTTGTGGCAGGTGAGGGTACTCTTCTGCATCAAGGCCGTTTAAATTAAATTCTGATTTCCCAGAGCGAATAACGGTTTGTAATGATCCTAGTACTTCAATTTCAACAGAATCTGTAGGTAATTTCTTTACAATTTCACTAAAAAACTTTGCTTGAAGGACGATAGAACCAGCTTGTTTGATTTCTACAATTTCATCTCCG
>JAPSKD010000242.1 GCA_031177865.1 Bacillus sp. (in: firmicutes)
TATCACGTCCCATTGTCGGATCCAATTCGAAGCATCGATACGTCACTTCAACGGGGTGGTCAATCTGTTTAAGGGCGTCCTCCAGACGCCTTTTGCCAATATAGCAAAATGGTCAAGCGAAATCAGTCCACATTTCAATATGCATATTTGTCCCTCCAATTCTTTATTCTCGTATAGTATAGGAGTTAAGCGTGTATCTTACACGTAATTTGCTTCAGTGTCGTTCACTAAAGTGTGTGTATTGGTTAAGGAACACTGTCCGTCTCTTAACTTAAAATGAGTATGATTCCCCGTCATCTAGAACTGAAAATAGTTGAAGAAATGCCTTTTTATCTAATAAAGCCGTTTAATTCAGCTCTAGATGATGCCCAATTTGATTTACTGCCTCCATATGGACAGATATAATTTTGGCATTAGGGGCAGGGTTGGGGATAGTTGTTATCTATTAGAATGCAAATTCCAAGTATTTAGCAATAAACGGTAGTATCTTTTATGAATGTAAAAAGAGCCAAAATACGTAAGTAGTTCATAAAAACTTGCATATTTTAGGCTCTTTAATTTTAATCCTCGTTGTGTTAAAGCATCCTTTAGTTTAAGTGCAACTCTTCACAATTTATCAAACATAATTCATAATGATATTAAAAAAAGTCCTTACTGTTAGATGCAGAAGGACTTTAAATGTGATTTACAATTGATTCTTTTTTCTTATTAATTCATCTCTATCGGATGCCATTGGAGGCTGTTCCAACCATCCATTTTTAATCATGATATTAGCTCCATCTTCAGAATACATCTGAACTTCTAAGGATAGCCTGTTATACATTGTACTAATATCTCCCCTAGGACTTTGACTAATAGCTGTACCATAATAGCCAACGCTCAAAGAAATCAAACCACTTGTGAAGAACATCATCAGTTTATCAGAAAAAGTATGGGATGTGCTATTTGTTATTTCTGAATCCCAACCCATAGGTGCTGGAAGTTTACTTTCCTCTAGCTTACCTCTAAATAATCTAATATGTTTATTCCCAACTTCTAAACCCTTTAAAAAGAATTGTTTTACATCCTTATCCTTTGCAACCTGACTAAAGCCAGTAAGTGTAGCTACTCCCAAGGCATTTCTTTGTAGATTCGCAAATAAATTATCGACTTCAGCAGCGATTAATGGTCTTTTTTCTCCGAACACATCCAACATAAACCATTGCTTTTCTACAAATTCAACCTCCTCTAAATTAGGCAGGCTAGGAGACCTGATAAACAATCCTTTAGACAATAATAATTCAGTTGACTTATCATATAATTGCATTGTTTCTGTAAGGCAATCCATGTAATAGGCTTTAATATCACTTCTTACAGATGTTCCAACACTACCAGCATAAGTTGTAAGTCCAACCTTAGACATTTGATTTATAAAATTTAGTACAAAACTGTCGGAATAAAGTCTAGGAGCATTTAAATCCACATCCTCTTTAATACTAAAACCATACGGAACTACATTTTTTTCCTCTGTTAGTATTGCTGTAATCTTTTGAATATGTGACTTTGATAATTCTAAAGCAACTTCAATAATAGGCTTAATTTCAACATTCTCAGCTTTTTCTAAAAAATACCTAAGAAGACATATACTTGAGCTATCATTTAAGTATTGAAGCCAAAGTTGCCCAATCTCACCTGCAGTAAGCCTAATCTGCTTTCCTTTTTCCTCCATAAGTAACCTCCAAAAAAAGTTATACTAAAAAATACTTTCCCCATAAATTACTCATAGTATTTACCTTAATACCCCACCTTGCAAAATATGAGCCAGCAATCGCTAAAGTTTCATACTACTTCTTATACTGTTCTTTCTTCAACTAACCTGCCACGTTTACTCAATAACAAAAAAGGATTGCCGCAGCAATCTTCGATCTTCAACCATTGCACCCATTACTTTAAGTACAATTCTTTACAGTCACTTCTTAAGTGTGTAAACGTAATAGGCGAAGTCTTATTTACAATAGTGACAGAGTTTAAACATTTTCTTTTACCTTTCGGTGAATAATTTTTTCAAAAAGATATTGAAACCCATACATTAAAAATGCCTTAGAAAAGAAATAAAGGAAAAGTTATTAAAACGTACCAATGTATAATACCTACATTTCCGGCTAAATATATAAATGGATATGCAGATAGCATGTGTCATTCCGTTAAGTAAAATAAACCATTTAAAATTTCCGTAAGTCCACTTCAGAAACCACATGGACAATGCTATAAATGGACCAATTTCAAAGGGTAACTCCCCAAAACGGAAGGATTTAGGTTTATTATAGAAAACCCACCACCTTTGTTTTTTCCAATTCGTGCATGAAGAAATTCTACTAGAAAAATAAGGATGGCTGCGGGAAGAAATCTTTTTATGTTACCTGACCCTAATAGGGGTAGTGTTAACCATGATAGTAAGACCATAGCCACATTTACTAATCTTTGAATTTTTATTGTCATAGCTACTTCATCCTTTTTTTATCAGATTTCTCCGTTCTTTTTAAAATATCCAATATATAGCATTATATGTAATCTGTTCTTTCACTAATGCTGCCCGTTAGCCACCCATGCAGCAGAGTTGCACCACAAAGAATGAAAATGGTCAAGAACTGTCAATACTGATACTGACCTTAATCCAGTCACGCCCTCCTCTTTTTTTTGCACGATTGAGCAGGGTCTTCTTAAGTATTGCCTTTTATCTGTTTAGCGGAAACTTATTTTCATGGTAGTTTAAGTACAAAATTTCACAAAACTATATCAATTTAAATCAAGAATTATGTAGAATGAGTGACAATTTACAACAATATCCAAACAAAAAAATACCTTTGATTTATAAAATCAAAGGTCAAAGTTGAACTTAGTGGTGTAGGCTAAGTCCATTTTAGGAGGTCTAAACTCAGAAGAATTTAAACTATAATTATATTAACATAAAATTAATATTTATTCAATATACTAAATAATTATTCATTTACTGTCTTTGGTTGCTTTTCTATTTACTTAATTCAACCCTTTTGAATTCAAGCACCCTATAGTTTAAGTGCATTTCTTCACAATGTATTAACCTGCTCAGTTAGCTCAATAAAATATATTTCGTTCCTTTAATTTCGAACGAATTTCGTATCCATATTTACTTGGAAAAATCCTGTTAAAACCTATTTGCCATCACAAAATTTTTTGTTAGATTATAAATCCGCTATATACCATTCCAATATTAATTACGATATGAAAAACAATACTCGGATAGATACTGTTTGTCTTAAGTGTGATTAATGCGTAAATTCCCCCTGCAACTGAAATTAACAAACCAAGAGAAATAGAAAAACCAATTGAGAGATGGAGAAGTCCAAAACCAACACTTGTAACGATAACAGCATACCCTGTAGATGTGTGTTCCTTAAGAGCCGAAAGCAATATCCCTCTCCAAATAACTTCCTCAAAAACTGCATTAATAAGTGAAAAAAATAAACAAAACAATAATAGCATTTGAATATACTCTATATCCTTTTGAATAATAAAAAACACATATATATTTACATTAACAACTATTCCAATAATCCAAAACCAAAATGTATTAACTTTATGAAATGGTAAGACGATAGGATTTTTCCAATCAGGTTTTTCATTGTGCCAAGAAACCTTCTTATTAAAAAAGAGATGGTTAAAAACGATTCCTATAATGATAAAAATAAGAAAAAGGCGATTAAAAATGATTTTTATTTCTTTTGAGATGTTCATCGTTCCAACGAAATCATTAGAAACCATAAATATCACAAAACCGATTAGAAACGATAACAGTAGTGATATAACGAACCGTTTTTCTTTATTGACAAATAATAACAAAATCACTAATCCCAGAAATACAAATAAGGAAAAAACTTCTTGTTGGTAGGAAATAGAAGTAATCCCTAGAAAAAATAAAGCCGCAATAATAATTAACAACAAAAAAATTCCCCATTTCCCGTTACTCTTGCACATTATCTTTATTAATTTCTCCCAATAAAAGGGGAAATCCTACCCCGTTAGCTTAGGTTAACATTGCACAATCTACCTCACTAATACCCAAAAAGGCGATGCCCTTTTAAGCAGCTCATAGATTAACTAAAGAAAAACTTATCCAAATTGTACCATTTCATCAATATAAAATGTTATAATTTTTTAACTAACCTTCTCGAGAGTGCAGTACTTTACAAATATGAATAAATATTAGTGTTTATGCTTGGAATGATAAAGTGAATCCAAACACTTAAACTATACGGTTTAACAAAAAATAGTAGAGCCTAAAAAGTATCTACAACGCTGACATCTCTATCAGAAATAGAAAAAGAAGAGTGTCGACTAAGTCAACACTCCACGCGACTGCCCGTCGCACAAAAAGCTGCCAAACTGGCAGCTTTTTTCCTCTTCCCTTTATACCCGTTTTCTATAATGGATTAGGGCGGTATAAACTATGGCAACTTTACTGTCTAAAAATTTCCCGCATTTTTCATCGTTTGATTTTCGCTCATGGCCCTAATTTTCCTGATGTCAAGACGAATGAGGAGTGAAACCGTTAGAGCAACAATAAAGATTCCTGAAAAAATGACTAATGTCCCCTGATAGCTTCCGGTTGTTTCCCTGACCCAGGATACAAAGATAGGTCCCGCTAGACCGGCTGCTGCCCATGCAGTCAATATATAGCCATGAATCGCCCCAAGCTGCTTGGTTCCAAATAAATCACCGATATAGGCAGGAATCGAGGCAAAGCCTCCACCATAACAAGTCATGATCATATAAACCATAACCGAAAATAGAATTCCCACTGTAATATTTGGAAGCATAAAAAAGGCAACAATTTGAAAAGCAAAGAATAGTGTGTAGACATTGGGTCTTCCGATGTAATCAGAGATGGTAGCCCAAGCAATCCTTCCTCCTCCGTTAAATAACCCCATGATTCCAACCATTGCTGCTGCCCCTGCTGCTGACATTCCTACAAGCTCTTGTGCCATCGGCGATGCAACAGAAAGAATCGCAATTCCACAGGTAACATTTATAAATAACATCAACCATAAAGCCCAAAACTGTCTTGTTCTGACTGCCTCGTTGGCGGTTAACTGACGCAAATCCTCTTTTAGTTTCATACCGCCTGATTTTTGTGCTGCTACCATACCCTTAGGTACCCAACCCGCTTTCGGCGGAGCAAGATATTGAGCTGAACAAAATATAATAATGAAGTAAGCCGCTCCAAGTAAATAGAAGGTGTTAGAAATCCCATATTGCACGATTAAATAATTCATAATCGGACTGCTGATTAAGGAAGCAAATCCAAATCCCATAATCGCTAGTCCTGTAGCAAGACCTCTTCTGTCAGGGAACCACTTTACCAGCGTAGAAACCGGTGTAATGTATCCAACTCCCAACCCAATTCCAGCGATCATTCCATAAAATAAATAAAGTAATAGCAATGATTCTACTTGAATGGCAAAACCTGCCCCTGCAACTCCAGTTCCAAAAAACACAGCGCTGAGTGTTCCAGCTGCTCTCGGACCAAACTTCTCGACAAAATGCCCTAAAAAGGCAGCAGATAGTCCTAAGAAAAGAATTGCCAAGCTAAACGTGAACGAAATTTGCTTTAATCCCCAGCCCATTTCTTGTTGAAGTGGTTTTGTAAAAACACTCCAAGCGTAAACCGAACCAATCGAGATGTGTATTCCAACCGCCGATAGAGCGATTAACCAACGATTTTTTGTATGCATTCATCCATCCCTCTTTTCAAATTGTGTTGTCTTGTTGCTGATCATTCCAAAGACTAATTATTCATAGGTCACAATCATTTTAGAGGCTGCTAACTGCGCTCGTTCTCTAGCCTCATTTACAGATTCCCCGTTGCTTATCACAACCGCCATTCTTCGTCCCACTTTTGTTTCTGGTTTTCCAAATACCCTAACCTGTGTATGAGGGACCGATAAGCTTTCAGCAATTCCAGATAGTTGGTACGTTTTACTTTCTTTTGTGGCCTTAATCGTATGACTTGCACCCGATTTTAATAGCTGAACATCTGGAATTGGATAGCCTAAAATGGCCCTTACATGTAAGGCAAATTCGGATAGATCCTGCGTAACCATGGTAACCATTCCCGTGTCATGTGGTCGTGGCGACACTTCACTAAAATATACACCTTGTGAAGAAAGAAATAATTCCACTCCAAAAACTCCGTACCCACCAAGCGCATCGGTGATTTTTTTGGCGATATCCTGCGCCTCTAGAATTTGTTTGTCTGACATGTCATGCGGCTGCCAGGATTCTATATAATCACCATCTTTTTGCACATGCCCAATAGGAGCACAAAAGGTTGTCCCGGAAGTAGAACGCACGGTTAACAGCGTGATTTCAGAATCAAAATGGATAAATTCCTCCACAATCATTCGGGCTTTTTTACCTCTTCCACCTGCAAGCGCCTCATTCCAAGACCATTCTACTTCTTCTATTGAACGGCAAATGGTTTGGCCTTTTCCTGAAGAACTCATGACCGGTTTAATGACGCATGGTGTCCCGATTTTCTGTACGGCATTCCTTAGTTCGTAAAGTGTGTCTGCAAAGGCGTACTTCGCGGTTGGAAGGCCAAGTTCCTCGTTAGCCAATCGGCGGATTCCTTCCCTATCCATCGTTAAGTTCACGGCATTCGCTGTTGGTACGATACGGAAACCTTCCTTTTCAAGTTCCACTAGTGTTTCTGTCGCAATCGCCTCTATTTCGGGAACAACCAAATCTGGTTTCTCTTGTTCTATCACTCTACGAAGTTCTTCTCCGTCAAGCATGTCTACAACATAAGATCGATGAGCCACCTGCATGGCCGGAGCATTTTCATAACGGTCAACCGCAATGGTCTCCAGGCCTAGACGCTGAGCCTCAATGATCGTCTCTTTCCCAAGTTCACCTGAACCAAGTAACATTACCTTTTTTGTCTGGGTACCAAACACCTAATACAACCCCTTATCGTTTGTCTTTTAGTTATAATATCTTATATTTATACCGTTGACAAGCAAATAATTTTACCAAAACACGAACAATTAGTGTAAAAAATAAAATATCATTCGCCTCCAAAATGAAAACGGTATCGTAATGGTTTTTTTATTGACAGATTCACTGAACACGTGCAACTTAATAGGTATTTAAGATTAATGGTCCTAATCTTTTTTAAACACCTGGAAAAACCCCAGATTGTCACTACTAGTAAATAGAAATTAACGGGACGAATCCTCCTCTTCCTCCACTAATCATAAAAGGTGACAGGCACCATCCATTTTTCTGGACGGTGCCTGTCACCTTAATCGTTGTTAAATGATGCCATTCGTTTGTATGTGGAAACTTTAGGGATTTAATAGATATTCTATTTTTTTAGTTATTCGTTTCAAATGTTTCGATGAATTTTTCAATGGTTGAAGTTAAGTACGCTTTTCTTATAAAAACGGTTTTAATCTTACTGTATTGATCCGGAAGTGAATGACATTGGATGAGTCCACTTTGTTCCATTTGGGTGACAGTTGACTTTGGAACAAATGTAATACGAATTCTCTATTCCAGGTAATCCATTAGGAGCTTTGGTGAAATTTATAATACTCATAGTTGCTGTCAATAGGGGTTGGAATAACTTTCTGAACATTTAAACATTTTTTATTTTATTAGCTTCACTGAATAAGAGTTCGGATAAAACAGAAAAACTTCGAACTTCTATACAAAGAAACCAGTATTATAGTTTCATACTGGTTTCTTTCCATGCCATTATTTATGTGGTTG
>JAPSKD010000243.1 GCA_031177865.1 Bacillus sp. (in: firmicutes)
GAGAGTCTCCAGAATCTACAAATAAAATCATTCCAATTCCCATATTAAAAGTTCGGAACATATCATAATCAGAAATTTTACCGACATCTTGGATAAAGGAAAAAATCGGAGGGACCTTCCATGATTCATCCTTTATTTCAGCCTGTAAGCCTTTAGGTAAAATTCGTGGAATGTTATCGTAAAAGCCCCCGCCTGTCACATGTACCAGACCATACACATTATATTTCCGTACTGTAGAAAGGACCGATTTTACATAAATTTTAGTTGGTTCTAGTAATACCTCTCCCAATTTAGCTCCTAGTTCAGCCACATTATCATCTAAGGAAAGCTTGGCGTCTTCTAATAGCACTTTTCGGACAAGCGAAAACCCATTGCTATGTACACCACTTGAAGCCAAACCGATGAGTACCTGGCCTTCCTTTACTTTGGAACCATCGATAACATGTTTTTGATCCACCATACCTACTGTAAAGCCGGCGATATCATATTCGTCGTTTTCATACATCCCAGGCATCTCGGCTGTTTCGCCGCCAATTAGTGAACACCCTGCCTGCAGACAGCCATCTGCAATTCCTTTGACGATAGCTTCAATTTTTTCCGGGATGATTTTACCGCAGGCAAGATAGTCTAGAAAAAAAAGCGGCTCTGCTCCTTGGACGATAACATCATTTACACACATAGCAACAGCATCGATTCCAATGGTATCGTGTTTGTCCATCGCAAAGGCAATTTTCAATTTGGTCCCTACACCATCTGTTCCAGAAACAAAAACCGGCTCTTCCATCCCTGTTAAGTCCGGTTTAAAAAGAGCACCAAAACCTCCTAATCCGGTTAACACTTCTGAACGGAAGGTTTTTTTTACATGTTTTTTCATTCTTTCAACTGCTTCATTTCCCGCATCTATATTGACTCCTGCTTGGCGGTATGCATCGCTCATCTTTTTCCCCTCCTTTACGGTAAACTTGCAGAGATTTCCTGCATATTGAACTTCTTTAATAATCCCGAAAGCATGATGTCTGGAATGGCATTCCTCCAAGCTGCATCCAATTCCGCAACTGCTTGAGAAATGACGTTCTTACCATTATGTGTAATCGATAATTCCGTACCTTTTACGATACCGATTTCTTTTATCGGTACCTCGAGCTCTTGTGCCATTCCTTTTATCTTTTCACCATGTTCTGGTGAGACCGAAATAATAATACGAGATTGAGATTCGCTAAAAAGGCAAAAGTCTGATCGAAGTTCATCTGTTAATTGTATGTCCGCTCCCAGCTTACCTCCGATACAACTTTCCGCTAGTGCTACTGCAATACCGCCTTCGGCTGTATCATGGGCAGAATGCACCAATCCTTCTTGAATCATCTTTAGGGTAAGAGCTTGAATTTTCTTTTCCATTTCCAGGTTTATCTGTGGTGGACGCCCTTCGATTTTTCCTGTTACGATTTTTTGGTATTCTGAACCGCCTATTTCTGCTTTGGTTTCCCCTATTAGAAAGATTAAATCTCCCTCTTTTTTATATTCTTGCGTCGTTATATGATCGACATCTTTAATTAATCCTACCATTCCAATGGTTGGTGTTGGAAAAATCGCTTCGCCTTTTGTCTCGTTATAGAGACTGACGTTTCCACCAATGACCGGCGTATTCAGCTGACGGCACGCTTCACTTATTCCATCTGCCGCCTTTTCAAACTGCCAGAAGATTTCTGGTTTTTCCGGACTGCCAAAGTTTAAGTTATCCGTAATCGCTAACGGCTCCGCACCGGAACACACCACATTACGGGCTGCTTCAGCTACCGCGATCGCTCCTCCAACGAACGGATCAAGAAACACATATCTTCCATTACAATCCGTCGTCATTGCCAATGCTTTCCTTGTTCCGCGGATGACAACGACCGCAGCATCTGATCCTGGTATGACAGCAGTATTGGTTCTTACCATATAATCATATTGTTGATACACCCACTCTTTGCTGGCAATCGTAGGTGAAGCAAGGAGCTGCTTTAAAACGGTATTATATTCGTTGGGTTCTGTTATTGCTTGAGCATGGTCTAATGTTGAATATTGTTCGTAATACGGAGCTTCCTTAGAGGGCTTACAATAGACCGGCGCGTCTTCTGCCAGCTTGTCTGCTGGGATTTCAGCCACCACCTCTCCTTTGTGAAGTAAACGGAGTTGGTTATCATCTGTCACCCGGCCGATCACAGCGGAGTGAAGTCCCCATTTGTCAAAAATCTTTTTTACTTCTTCTTCTTTCCCTTTCTTTGCTACCACCAGCATTCTTTCTTGTGATTCTGACAGCATCATTTCGTAGGCACTCATTCCTTTTTCACGCTGCGGTACGAGATCAAGATTTAATTCAACGCCATTTCCCGCTTTACTTGCCATTTCGGAGCTGGAGCTGGTTAATCCTGCTGCCCCCATATCCTGTATCCCTACCACATGGCCAGAAGCTATCAATTCGAGAGTCGCTTCTAGCAGCAATTTTTCCATAAAAGGGTCGCCCACTTGGACTGCGGGACGCTTTGCTTCGGAATTCTCACTCAACTCTTCTGATGCGAAGGTCGCTCCGTGAATGCCGTCTCTTCCCGTAGCCGCACCAACATAAATCACTGGGTTACCAATCCCTTTAGCCACGCCTTTTTGAATTTGATTATGATCAATCAAACCTACACACATGGCATTAACAAGGGGATTTCCTTCATAAGAAGAATCAAAGTAGATCTCGCCGCCAACCGTAGGAATGCCCATACAATTACCGTATCCAGCAATACCCGCGACCACATTTTCAAATATATATTTGGTTTTTAGGTTATCCAGTTCGCCAAAGCGCAGCGAGTTCAAAAGAGCAATCGGGCGCGCACCCATGGAAAAAACATCACGAATAATCCCTCCAACCCCTGTAGCAGCACCCTGATAGGGTTCAATGGCCGATGGGTGATTATGGCTTTCAATTTTAAATACCACTGCTTGATGATCTCCAATATCTACAATCCCCGCTCCTTCACCAGGACCTTGCAGGACACGTGGGCCGGAAGTCGGAAAACGCTTGAGGACTACCTTCGAATTTTTATAGCTGCAATGCTCTGACCACATCACACTAAAGATGCCTGTTTCCGTATAATTGGGTTTTCGCCCGAGAATCTCGATTACTTTATCAAACTCTTCGTCCGTTAAGCCCATTTCCCGATAGACCTTCTCGTCAACAATTTGTTCAGGATTTGGTTCGTTATGCTGTGCCATGTTGTTTCCTCCAGTAACTTAAAATAGATGAAAACATCCGTTTTCCGTCATCTGTTCCCAGCCATTTATGTACGGCACGTTCCGGGTGGGGCATTAATCCCAAAACATTGCCTCTCTCATTGATGACCCCGGCAATCTCAGAAATCGAGCCATTTGGATTCGTCCCTTTATACCTGAATACGATTTGATTGTTCTTTTCTAATTGACTCAGCGTCTCTTCATCGCAATAATAATTTCCGTCACCATGGGCAATCGGGATCCGGATCGTTTCCCCTTCCTGGTAGTCTAGTGTGAACGGGGTTTGGTTATTTTCCACTTTTAAATCAATCGTGTCACAATGAAATTTTAAGCGCTGATTTCTTCTTAAAGCACCAGGCAAAAGATTTGCCTCTGTCAGGATTTGAAATCCATTACAGACACCAAGAATCAATTTCCCTTCCTCCGCTGCAATTTTCACCTGCTCCATGACAGGAGACAGACTCGCTACAGCCCCTGGCCGTAAATAATCACCATAGGAGAATCCCCCGGGAACAAGAATCGCATCATATTTCGACAGGTCCGTTTCTAGATGCCATACATATTCGACAGGTTGTTTAATCGAATCTAAAATCGCTTTATACATATCTACATCACAGTTTGAACCAGGAAAAACCAGTACAGCAAAGTTCAACTTTCTCCCCTCCTATCCTTCCAGCTTGTTAAGATCAAACCTGAAATCTTCAATCACCGTATTTGCTAACAGCTTTTCACACATATCCCTCACCCGTTCTTCTGCTGCCTTTTGATCATCACTATGTATTTCAAGCTCCATGTATTTCCCTATTCGTACATCACCAACCTCGTCGTACCCAAGTGAATGCAGCGACTCGTGAACGGCATTCCCTTGTGGGTCAAATACACTCTCTCTTAACGTTACATACACCGTTGCTTTAAACATTGAGACTACCCCCCATTCTTCGTAAGATTTCCTGATATGCTTCCTCAACATGACCTAAATCCCGTCTAAACCGATCTTTATCTAATTTCTTCTTTGTATGGGCATCCCAAAAACGACACGTATCCGGGGAGATTTCATCCGCTAAGATGATATCTCCGGCTGGTGTTTTACCGAACTCCAATTTGAAATCAACTAGGATAATATCTTTGTTTAAGAGATATTCGTTCAAGATTTTATTGATTTTCAAAGCTTGTTTTCGAATATCTGCTAATTCTTCCTCTTTTGCCAGCCCAAGAATGGCGATGTGATCATGGTTAATCAATGGGTCCCCTAGTTCATCATTTTTATAGTAGAATTCCACTAACGTCTGGTGGAGTTCCTTCCCTTCCTCCCATCCCAGCCTTTTTGCTAGTGATCCTGCCGCAATGTTTCGAACCACAACCTCAATGGGGATGATTTCCACTTGCTGGACAATCTGTTCGGTGGATGAGATTTTTTTAATAAAATGATTGTCCACACCTTTTTCTTTTAACAAACTAAGGAAAATCGCACTAATCTCGTTATTTAACGTTCCTTTTCCAGCTATTTGTCCTTTTTTCTCCCCATTGAAGGCAGTGGCATCATCTTTATACTCAATCCAATACGTTCCTGACTCGGAAGTTTTGAATACTTTTTTCGCTTTACCTTCATAAAGCAGTTCTAATTTTTCCATGATTTATTCTCCTTTAGTCAAGCCCAAGCTGGTCGACTTCTTTTATGTCCAGATTTGAAGGTCATTGATTTGTTGGTATACGTGTTCGAGAGTTGGACCCAAAAAATTGATATGGCCCATTTTCCTATTTTCCACGCTTTCCTTTTTACCGTATAAATGGATTTTAGCGGTTGGTGGAAGCTGGTCGATTTTATCTAGCACTTTACTTACATGCTGACCTAGAATATTCACCATAATAATCGGACTTAAAAGAGTAGTATCTCCTAAAGGCAGTCCACATATTGCCCTAATATGTTGTTCAAATTGAGTGGTTATACATGCATCCATTGTATAATGTCCGGAATTATGTGGTCTTGGTGCTAACTCATTCACGATGATTTCACCAACGTTTGTAAGGAACATTTCTATTGCGATTAATCCAACTACTTGTAAGAGGTCAGCTATTTTCAAAGCTATCGTTTCTGCTTGGATCGTTTGCTCATTCGTGATTCTGGCAGGAACGATGGACTGATGCAGGATATTATCAATATGTACATTTTCAGCCACTGGGAAAGTCTTCGTTTGCCCTTGTGTATTACGGGCAACAATCACCGATAATTCTTTGCTAAACGGGATAAATTGTTCAATGATCATGTCGATACCGGCTATATTCCAGGCCTCAACTGCCATTTCTATATCATCCTTATTTCTTATAACCCACTGCCCCTTCCCATCGTAGCCCCCTGTTGCGGTTTTCATTACACAAGGAAGTCCAAGCTGATCAGCAGCGGAGTAAATGTCTTTTTCAGTTTCAATGACCTTGAAAGGAGCAACAGGCACATCGAAGGAATGTAAAGTTGTTTTTTCTCGAATTCTATTTTGTGTTATTTTAAGGAGCCCGCTTCCTTGTGGTACGTAGGATGTCGTTTCTAAAATTGAGGCTACATGAGAATCAACATTCTCAAATTCGTACGTAATAACATCTGAGAATTGTGCTAATTCTTTTGCAGCGGTTAAGTCGGTAAACGGAGCTACCAGTTGCCGATCTGCCACTAGCCCACAGGGTGAATCTGGTGTCGGGTCTAACGTGTTAAAGCGGTATCCCATATTTCTCCCCGCAATTGCAATCATTCTTCCTAGCTGTCCTCCCCCTAAAATACCAATGGTTGAGCCGGGTTTTATAACTTTCACAGCTTTTTCCTCCTAAGATCACTCAAACGTTTTTTCCTCATGATTTTAAGTTATCCTGAATGACATTCCTTTACTTTTCATAACCTCAAAAAATTTTTGGCAAACTACTAATAAAATCAAACAGAGGATAGAAATTCTCCTTTCGCCAAAAATAAGGAAATGAAATCACGGGAGGCAGACAAAATGGATTCAGGAATGCAGGATAAATGCGGGGTATTTGGGGTTTTTAATCACCCCAAAGCGGCCCATTTAACCTATTATGGACTTCATGCACTTCAGCACCGCGGTCAGGAGAGTGCAGGAATTGTGGCGAGTAACGGGGAATCATTCAGGCATCACAGAGGAATGGGATTAGTTACCCAGGTATTTTCACGTAAAATCCTTGATGGATTAACCGGAAATATGGCCATTGGCCATGTCCGATATTCCACATCTGGTGCCAGTTTATTACAAAACGCACAGCCCCTCGTCTTTAAATATAGTGAAGGTGATTTGGCCGTTGCCCATAATGGGAATCTTGTGAATGCCAATATCGAACGGAAAGTGCTCCAGCAACAAGGTGCCATTTTTCAGACAACAACTGATACAGAAATTATCGCCCACCTCATCGCCCGTTCCAGTAAAAAATATTTTAATCAAGCTGGACCTGAAGTTCTTAAGCGAATTGACGGCTCATTCGCTTTACTGATCATGACAGAAAAACAAATGCTCGTTGCCCTAGATCGTCATGGGTTACGCCCCCTTAGCCTCGGAAAAATAGGTGATTCCATTGTCGCGGCTTCCGAGACATGTGCATTAAATGCGGTAGACGCTAAGTTCTGGAGAGACGTTGAACCGGGTGAATGGCTTCTTATTGATGATAAGGGAATACAAACAGGAAGATTTGCGGAAAAAGGCGAGGTTTCCCTTTGTTCTTTTGAATTTGTTTATTTTGCTCGTCCAGATAGTGTGATTCATGGAAGAAGTGTTTTAGCGATCCGGAAAGAGTTGGGCCAAATTCTAGCAAAAGAACATCCGGCACCAGCGGATGTTGTGGTTGCCGTGCCAGAATCTAGTGTCCCTGCAGCGATGGGGTATGCACAACAATCAGGAATTCCGTATGAAATGGGGATCATCAAAAACCCTTATGCGGGCCGTTCCTTTATTGAACCAACCCAGGAATTGCGCGACTTGGCGGTTCGTCTAAAACTAAGTGCCGTGCGGGAAATTCTCGAGGATAAGAAAGTCGTACTTGTCGATGATTCGATTGTTCGGGGAACAACAAGCAAACGCATTGTTCAATTGATTCGTCAAGCAGGCGCCAAGGAGGTCCACGTACGTATTAGCTCCCCTATGGTAAAAAATCCTTGTTTTTATGGAGTGGACATGCCAACAAAAGAAGAACTTTTTGCCAACAAACATGAGCATGAACGAAAAATGGGAGAAGTGATTGGAGCAGATTCTTTAGCTTTTTTAAGTACGGAAGGGTTATTAGAGGCCGTAGATGTAGATTTAGCAGACACCAGCAGCCGCTGTACTGCCTGTTTTAGTGGAGCATATCCAACTAAATTGTATTTGAAGTGATATGTTAAAGGCACACAATTAGTGATGCCTTTCTCCCGTTTCCAAATATATAGGCAGTTATTTAATATCTAGCTATATTGAATTAACGACTAAGCACCATATAACTTTAGTAACACATTATGGAATTATACCTAAAAAAACACTCTTCCACTGAATCGGAAAAG
>JAPSKD010000244.1 GCA_031177865.1 Bacillus sp. (in: firmicutes)
ATTAGAAAGTCAAATTGCTGTTCAAAACCTTCAAGATTTTCAATTTCTTTTAATTCATGAAGAAATTCTTCCATTTCGTAAATCATAAAGTCTGTAATTAACTCTTCTTTATTGTCGTAGTATTTATATAAAGCAGCTCTAGAAACCTCCATCCGGTCCGCCAAAAGACTGAAGGTAAATCCGTCATACCCATGCTGAAGGAGCAGCTGCTTCGCCTCATGAAATAACTCTACTGTATTAAATTTCCGTTCACGCGCCATCCATTCACCCCCTGTAAGATACTATGTGAGAATAGTATAACATATCGATTAAAAATTTTTTGTTAAGTCAATGCATGTGGCCTATTGACCTATGGTATATATTTGTTATACTCGGAGTGAGTAATCACTCATTTTGGAGAGGATTGATTAACCATGTCATCAACTATAGTCATAAATGAAGTGAGTAAACGTTTTGGGAAAAAGTTAGTTCTAAATGAAATCTGCTTAACCGTGGAATCCGGACAAATTTATGGGCTAATTGGTCCTTCAGGTTCAGGCAAAACAACCTTGGTAAAGATTATCGTGGGCATGGATTCTGCCAGCCAAGGTGATGTTCAAGTACTGAATACACCGGTTCCTAATTTACAACTATTGCAGAGAATCGGCTACATGGCCCAAGCAGATGCCTTGTACACTGATTTAACCGGAGAGGAAAATCTCGCTTTCTTTGCCTCCCTATTTAAATTGAAAAAAGATGTCCAACAAGAACGGATTGCTTATGCAGCAGATTTAGTGAATCTAACAGCAGATTTGAAAAAGAAGGTCCAAAACTATTCTGGAGGTATGAAGCGCCGGTTATCTCTAGCAGTGGCATTAATACAAAATCCTGAAGTCCTTATTTTGGATGAGCCGACTGTCGGAATTGACCCCGAGCTAAGGCAGTCCATTTGGGGTGAGTTATATCGTTTAAAAAATGAAGGGAAAACGATTTTAGTAACTACCCATGTTATGGATGAAGCAGAAAAATGTGATTGTCTAGCTATGGTACGTGATGGTGAAATTATCACAAGCGGCTCACCTTCTGAATTGAAGAATCAATATGGGATTACAAGTTTAGAAGAGGTATTTTTACAAGCAGGGGGTAACCATCAATGAGAATCGTGGCCATGGTAAAACGGATATTCCACCAAATGTTACGTGATAAACGGGCTTTAGCATTGATGATGGTTGCTCCATTACTCGTTTTAACCCTGCTAAATTATCTGCTTTCTGGAAATACAGTTGATCCTAGACTTGGTGTAATCAATGCAGATGATAAACTAGTAGAGAGATTAAAGGAAAGCGACATTACCGTATTACAAGTTGAAGAGAACTCAAAAGACCTTTTACTAGATAAAGACTTAGACGGGGTTCTTCATTTGACTGGCGAAGACATTTCTTTGACCCTTACAAATGATCAGCCTAATGCGGCAAAGGCGCTACAAATAAAGGTGCAGCAGGCAATAGCCGCAGAAAAAGCTAAAGAGCAGGCAGCTAATTTTTCCGCATTTATGGAAAATATTCAGAGTAAGCTGCCAGGAATTACAGATAGAATCGAGCAAGTAAAGGCACCTGAAATCAATACCTCTTATATTTATGGAAATGAAGATACCATCTTTTTTGACCAGTTAAGTCCAATATTAGTTGGATTCTTTGTGTTCTTCTTCGTTTTCTTAATTTCTGGGATTGCTTTGCTGCGGGAACGTACTACCGGTACCCTGGAACGATTACTGTCCACACCTATCCAAAGAAGAGATATTGTTTTTGGTTATTTGTTGGGATATGGTTTATTTGCGGTGATCCAAACCATTATTGTCGTTACGTATGCTGTAAAAGTATTAGATATAACGCTGGTAGGTTCATTCTGGAATGTTGTAATTATCAATTTAACCCTTGCATTAGTAGCGTTATCACTTGGAATTCTACTGTCGTCATTCGCCAATTCCGAGTTTCAAATGATGCAATTTATTCCGATAGCTATCATCCCTCAGGTCTTTTTTGCAGGTATCTTCCCGTTTGAGTCTATGGCTGAATGGATGCAGATTCTTGCTAAATGTATGCCGATGTATTATGGCGGAAGCGCCTTAGTGGAGGTTATGTATAAAGGGTCATCATTAAGTGAAATCACGAACGAGCTTTTGGCTTTAGTGGGCTTTGCCCTTGTCTTCATTGTTTTAAATGTAGTAGCATTGAAGAAATATAGAAAGATTTAATATGGTTCATTTTGTGTTGAATAAAGGAGTTAACAATGACTGAAGAAGAATTAATGCTGCAGCAGTTATTTGATGAAGATAAATTGACAGATAAACAAAAAAAAATCATTGTAGCGGCTATTGAAACCTTTTCTGAAAAGGGCTATGCCGCGTCGTCGACTAGTGAGATAGCTAAAAAGGCAGGAGTAGCGGAAGGAACCATCTTTCGGCATTATAAAACAAAGAAGGAATTGTTGGTTTCAATTGTGGCACCGCTAATGACAAAGTTCATAGCTCCATTAGTGGTAAAGGACTTTAATAAGGTACTCGACCGGGAATTTGAAACAGTAGAGGAATTTCTGCGGGCAACGATAGAAAACCGAAGAGACCTTCTCATCCGAATGCTTCCTGTGGTGAAAATTTTGTTTCAAGAGATTCCTTTTCAGCCGGAATTGCGTGAAAAATTTTTTGAACTCGTAGTAGAAAATATATTTGACCGGGTTGAAAAAGTAATTGTGGGCTATCAAGAAAAAGGACAGCTAATTGATATGCCTCCCAAAAGTATCGCTAGGTTAACAATTACCAATATACTCGGCTTCTTATTCTCCCGTTATATTCTTTTTCCTCATTTGGAATGGGATGATGAGCTTGAAATTGAGCGGACCATTCAGTTTATCATGCATGGAGTCGGGAAAAAGGATTGAGTACAAGGACAGTCCCCTCAATGGTTAGATTGAGGGGGCTTGTTTTTTCATGTGGTGTGTTTTTTATCCTTTTAACAGGAACTCATTACCGTCTTCGTCATTGAACTGAACAAAGGTCCCCCATTGCATTTCCTGCGGCTCACCTTTGAAGTTGACTCCATTGGCTTTCATCTTTTCATAACTTCCTTTTACATCTTCACAAGAAAAAACAATGGAAGCCATTCTGTTTTCATGACCTTGCATCATTGACTTAGGGTAGATAACTAGGTGTGTTTGTGCATTTGGGGGTGCTACCTCAAGCCAAAAAGCATTTGGCCCCATCGGATATTCAGCACTCACCTCAAAGCCCACCTTTTTTGTCCAAAATTCTTTTGCTTTTTGCTGATCCTCCACATAAACTGCTACGGTTGCTATATTAGTAATCATATGTATTCCCTACTTAACCAACTTTCAAAACCTATAATATCAGTAATTCAAAGTAATACCAAGACCTTCTAATCTTTTAATCAAACGTTTAATTAGTTCATTAACTGATTTAATCAAACGTTTAATTAGTTTTTCATAGAATCATTTTAATTTTTAATAAACCCTCTATACCCAAGGGTTCCAGACTATCTAATCAAACGTTTAATTAGTTTTTACCCTCAAAAAAACTGGATAGCCATAACGACTATCCAGTAATTCCTAAAGTGTCCATACCACACGGACTGTGTCCATGAGTGGTGCCTGTCACCAAGGTGACACCTAAAAGGTGTTTACCAAGGTGACACCTAAAAGGTGTTCACCCTTTTTATGCTTCAACAATATTTGGTTGTTGATATACTTCTTTATCGAATTCACCTGTTGCTTTGCTGGTTAAGACTCCGGATGTGATTGCTCCGCTTACGTTTAGGGCTGTACGTCCCATATCGATTAGCGGTTCAACTGAGATTAGGAGACCTACAATAGCAATTGGAAGGTTCATGACAGATAGAACGATTAGAGCTGCGAATGTTGCACCGCCGCCCACTCCTGCTACACCGAATGAACTAATGGCAACGACAAGAATCAATGAAATAATAAATCCAGGGCTTAGTGGATCAATTCCTGCTGCTGGTGCAACCATAACAGCTAACATTGCCGGATAAACCCCGGCACATCCATTTTGACCGATTGTTAGTCCAAATGAACCTGCAAAGTTTGCAATCCCTTCAGAAACACCTAAATCTTTCGTTTGCGTTTTAATCGTTAAAGGCAGTGTTCCTGCACTTGAACGAGAAGTGAAGGCAAATGTTAAAGTTGGTAAAGCCTTTTTCACAAAATTAACTGGGTTAATTTTTGCGATTGCTAATAACAATAAATGAACAATAAACACAAGAATAAGTGCTACATAAGAAGCGATAACAAACTTTCCTAATTTTACAATAGCGTCATAGTTACTTGTTGCTGCAACCTTTGTAATAATGGCTAAAATACCATATGGCGTTAAACGAAGGATTAACGTAACAATTCTCATCGTAATCGCGTATAGAGAATCAATAATTTTTGCAAAAAGTTCTGCATGTTCTGGGTCTTTACGCTTTACTCCAAGGTATGCAATCCCGATAAAAGCCGCAAAGATAACAACAGCAATTGTTGAAGTTGCACGAGCACCTGTTAAATCACTGAATGGATTAGCTGGGAAGAACTCAAGAATTTGTTGAGGAATAGTCATAGATTCGACTGTAACAACTCTTTCCTCTAAGGCAGCATTTCGTGCCGCTTCTTCTTCACCTTCAGTCAGTTCGATACCATCAAGACCAAATCCTAATGAAGTACCAATACCAATTGCTGCAGAAATAGCAGTTGTTCCAAGTAAAATCCCGATTACAAGGACGCTGATTTTTCCGATATTCTTCGTTAATTTTAGTTTTGTAAAAGCTCCTACGATTGAAATAAATACAAGCGGCATAACCACCATTTGTAGTAACTTTACGTAACCTGAACCTACAATATTGAACCATGCGATTGATTCTGTTGTAACCTCAGAATCTGTACCATAAATTAAATGAATAATAAAACCAAAGATAAGACCTAAACCTAAACCTGTGAATACACGTTTTGAGAATGATACATGCTTCTTTGCCATTACGCGTAAACCGACCATGAGTAAAAGCAATACTGCAACATTCACAATAATAAGAAATGCATTCATCTCGTTTCCCCCCTTATATTATATATATTTCTTGTTGCATAAATTAGTCTATGAAAATATTAGTATATATATTCCTATCAGTCAAGTCGGAATAATATATTTGTTTATTCTAACAATTAGAATAAAATCTCCACTATAATAAATACTACCTGCTAATACAGATTTGAATATGGAGTATAATTCCTACTGGTATCTGGGATTAGGTATCTTAAGTATTCTTCTGTTAATTTATGTGTATAAAAATTCTAGAAGTCCTAGGAGTTTACTTCTTTTTATCGCGATGATTGGTTTGGGGTATATGATAGAAACGGTGATTTACAATTTTAGACACAGCTATTTATTTTTTATTAGCCTTTTCGCAGGAATTGAATGGACTTTCTTAAAGTCAAATATTTATTCACATAATTGGTGGCGGATTGGTTACACAACCTTTGGACTACTTGTTTTCTTCCCCTTAGCTAAAATATTCTATCAACTGCTTTCCCGGTCTTTAAAAGGATTCGTTCACAGTTTATTACTGTTTTTAATTATTGGCCCATTGTCAGGATCTTCATATTATGCCTATTATGTTTTTTACCATTAGATATGACGAACTCGGCTTGTTTGATCACCGCTCTCAAGATACCACCGCCTTTAGCGCCATCTTTTATATAACTACCAGCCTTTTCTACGTATCGATGGCCAAACGCCATTGGAAGGTTAACTGGTTGAAATATGTGATGACTCCCTCTTGATGTATATGGTAAACGTTATCCTACAAAAAGCAGGAATCCTTCACAGCCTTGTCTGGTGGGACACATGGTATTATGTCATAATATCAATTTGTCTCCTCAAACTTACGGTTACCCTTAGCAAACAGCTATCAACTGGCCCACCCAAAAATGCCTGACCCTAAAAGAGGATCAGGCTTTTTCATTCGGACTGTCCGCCTCAGGTGGAAAGTGTCCACGAGCGGTGACAGGCACCCATTATTGTCGCTTTATTATTTTTTGATAGGAAGTCGAATAGTAAATACGGTGCCTTTCCCTATTTCACTTAAAATGTTGATTGTTCCTTCATGTGTTTCAACGATCCATTTGGCGATGGATAGTCCCAATCCATGCCCTCCCATTTGCCGTGAACGGGATTTGTCTGCTCGATAGAAACGTTCAAAAACGCGATGGTAATCCTCTTTCTTAATTCCGATACCGGTATCCTTTACTCTAATACACATTTCCTGCCCTTCCCTTGAAAGTAAGAGCCATACTTCGCCGTTATTTGGTGTGTATTTAATGGCATTGTCCAGTAGAATATACAATAGTTGAGATAATCTTTGCGGGTCTCCTATTGTAATTAGTGATTCCGGAGCTTCTAATTGTAAGGTAATTTGTTTTGAGTCTGCCAGTGACCGGACAGATTCCATCGCTTTCTCGGCATGAGGAAGAAAGTCAAATGTCTCTGTTCTCCGTTCAATGATATTTGAATCCGAACGTGCTAGTGTTAACAAGTCACTAACCAAACTTGTCATCCGTTTCACTTCCTGCCTCATGTTGGAAAGAAGCCTGCTGGCAAATTCCTCTTTCTTCGTATCGAGTGTCATTTCAATGGCGTCGATAGACGATAACAGTACGCTTAAAGGAGTTCGCAGCTCGTGCGAAGCATCAGCGACAAACTCCCGCTGTCTCGTAAAAGCTCTGCTAATCGGAATCATAGCTTTTTTGGACATGGCTGTACTAATCAATAGCGCAACCCCTATAAACACAAATCCAATTATTAAAAGGATAATCAAAAGCCTATGGAAAAGCTGATGGGCAAATGTAATATCCTTACCAATAAACAATTTACCCACAAAACGACCATTATCGTATATCGACTGGCTGGCAATAATAAGGCGGATATCTCTCTCGCGCTCACGCTGAAAAAAATCGCCCGGTTTTCCTCTACCCTTCTCGCTTCCTTCTAGATGAAGCGTTTCCTTAACAATCTCTCCATCATTAAGGCCTCTCCGATTCAAAATATCTAACACTGCAGATCGTAATCGCGGATCTGCTTCGTTTCCCATAATCAATTCTCCATTTGAATTCACAACATAATAAAAAAGCTGGTTTACTCCGGCAAACACTACCTCTTGATTTTCAATCCCTCGAAAATCACTTTTTTCATTTGTGGTTAAATAATCCTCTAGGATACCCGCTTCCTGCTTTACTAATGTTTCAAGTTCAGTTTCCTGATTCCTGAGAATACTAAAATAAAGGACTGAATAAACAATCATAATAAAGAGGATAAGAAATAAAATAAGCAATCCGCTATAGATACGGGTAAGCCGGCCTTGGGTACTCTTAAAAACATCCTTCTCACCCAGGTTTGTTAATAACCGGAAGAATGAAAGCAGATTAGTTTTCAAGCTTATAACCTACCCCTCTTACACTTTGTATTAACTCTTGTTTCCCCGCCTTATCTAACTTTTTCCGGATTAGTTTAACAGTTGCATCAATCGTCTTAGGCGCAACATCTGAATCCAGCCCCCAAATTCGCTCAAGAATCACTTCGCGCGGGATAACTTGCCCCTTATTTTGGACCAGTAAATCTAATAGTTGATACTCCCGAGGACTTAATTGGATCTCTTCGTTCCCGAATCGAACAAAATGACCGTTTCGATTCAGCACTAAATCGTGTAACTGAATTTCCTCTTCTAATAGAGGCGCATAA
>JAPSKD010000245.1 GCA_031177865.1 Bacillus sp. (in: firmicutes)
GGCTTTTAATGTGTCAAGCGTTCCATCTTGTTTGACTGCCGACCAAAAGTCTGCTTTTTCCTTAGTTATGCCAGCATAGTCTGTGTAGTCGCTCTTAAGCTCAATTCCAATACCTAAAACGGTAAAGATATCTTTTTCTTCTAAAGTATAATCTGCCATATTCAAAACCTTCCTTTTTTAAAAATTAATCAAATGATTTGTCTTTTCACTTGATGGGTTTATAATAGCCTTAAATCGTGTCAAAAAATGATACTGTTTAGGAGGTCCCGATGAAAAAAGTTGAACGGATTAATATCATCATGCGGTATATCAACAACCGCTCCCACTTTACCATTTCTGAGATCATGCAAGAATTTAATATCTCTCGTTCGACAGCTATTAGAGATATTAGAGAAATTGAAGCCATGGGGATGCCGCTTGTTGCTGAAGTTGGAAGGGATGGGGGTTATTTTGTCATGCACAACTCTGTCCTGCCCGATGTTCGCTTTACCGATAATGAGGTCAAAGCTCTTTTTATTGCCTTTATGGCCACAAGAAACCAACAGCTCCCTTATCTAAAGAGCCGTCAATCTTTAGCTGAAAAGTTACTTGGCCTCATCTCAGAAAACCAGCAAGATGACCTTGTTCTTTTAAATCAAATCTTACTATTTGAAGGGACCAACCCGAATAATCCTGACTTGCTTGATCTGTCAGACCTCCCACATCCCATGTTAGAAAAACTCATCCAAATCCTTCTTTTGGATCGATATTTATTGGTTACCATTAAAGAAGAGAAGGTTATAAAGTCTTATTCCATTTATCTTTTGCACCTTTATCGTGAAAAAAGCCTGTGGCTGATTGAAGGCTTTGACTTAAAGGAAGAAAAGAAGCAGATTTTTCATGTCGACAGTCTCACCGATGTCAAACCCTACCCAACGAAAAAAAGATTGAGTAAGAAAAAGATATTAGAAAAACTAAGTAAGCAGAAAGAAGTAATCAACCTTTTCCTTGAACTAGGTCCAAAAGCGATAGCCCAGTTTAAAAAATACCACCCTTTAAAACTTTCAATTTCCTATATGAATCCATACCAATCCACAGCCATTCTAAAGACTTATATCAATGTATATAATCCCGAAGAATTGACTGAAATAACAAATTGGCTGCTTTTCCTAGGCGGGGATATTAAGGTCAAGGAAATGCCAATAGAAGTTTTAGAAGGTTTACAAGAAAGATTATACTTATTCTGCCCATAAGCAGTGTCAGTTAAAACCCAAGTAATTAAGAAGATATTTCGATATAATTCGTAGAAAATAGATAATGAAACCATTCATAGATAGATTTAATAATAGAAAATATTTATTCATCTCAGATAGAACATTAATATACATATTAGTAATAAGCTACTACATAAGAGGGAGGCATAATATGAAGCAACTTTATATAAAACAGAAGGTATTCAGTCTTAATGGCAAATTTACCGTAAAGGATCAGCAGGAGAAGGATGTATATTACGTGGAGGGCAGTTTTATGCAAATTCCAAAGACTTTCTCCATTATGAATACAAAAAGAGATGAAGTAGCACTGGTTACGAAAAAGGTGTTCAGCTTTTTACCGAAGTTTTTTGTTGAGGTGAATGGTCTAGAGGTATTAACGATTAAGAAGGAGTTTTCCTTCTTTAAAGCACGCTATACGATTGATGGTGCAGGCATTGAAGTACATGGTAATTGGTGGGATATGGATTTTCAGGTATTACAGCATGGCAAAATCGTAGGTAAAGTAAGCAAGGAATGGTTCACTTGGGGAGATAGCTACAAGGTTCAAATATTGGATGACGAGATGGAAACCATTATGATTGCACTCGTTGTTGCAATTGATTGTGTGAAGGCTGACCAAGCAGCTGCTTCTTCAGCAGCGACGACTTAACATCGGAGTGTAAATTATAAAAGCTAACGGGTTATAATAAACCGCCGCTAAAATAGGTGCGGTGAACAGTAACATAAGTAAATGAGGTTTTATTATCACACATGTAATTAGCTATTTTATAACAAAGGCGCAGATTAAACTCTGCGCCTCTTTAAATTAAGAGATTCTTTAATTAACTTCTAAGGTTACTAAAAATCAGACCCATTCTATCGGTAATTTCCATTTAATTATTATGTCTCCATAATAATTGATATGGTATAGTGGTCAAGGTGAAAAGTTTCTAGATTAGAGGGGAAATTATGAGAAAAGAATGGATTCTTCGCTGGTCGTTTTTTGTTTTTGGACTTATTATTCTAGCATTTGGTGCTGCTTTAACGATTGAAGGAGAATTATTAGGAATAGGTCCTTGGGATGTGCTGCATTATGGAATGTTTCTGCAGCTGGGTCTAACGATTGGCTCCTGGTCCATAATAATGGGATTCCTATTGCTAACGGCTGCCTCTATTGCAACGAGAAAGTTCCCTAAAGTCGGTGCGTTTTTAAATATGTTGTTACTCGGTTTATTTATGGACTTCTTTTTATGGTTACTGCCAAGTATCGATAGCTTCATAGGAGCATTATCTTCCTTTGTTTTAGGTGTGGTTCTATTAGGTTTTGGAATTGGACTCTATGTTTCGGCTGATTTGGGTTCTGGACCACGAGATAGTATCATGATCTTGATTGTAGACAAGACAGGATGGAGTTTACAATGGGTTCGAAATGGAATGGAAGTACTAGTACTCATCCTAGGTTGGGCATTAGGTGGACCAGTTGGGATTGGAACAGTAATCATTGCCTTTTTCTTAGGTCCAATTGTAGGCTATTCCTTACCGCAATGTAAAAAACTATTAAATTACTTACTTGCAAAAAAGGAACACCAAACACTAGCAGCATAAATGTGCCTTGAATGTGCCTTGGGGACGGTTCTCCTGGTTCAGCTTTTTGTTATTACATACATTGGAAGGTGTCTTCACCAAACCTAGTAAACAGTAACAAGTAAAAGCCATTAGAACCGTTCCCTCGGTCTACCCTCGGTCTATATCTCAAGCAATCGTGACTTTGTCAGACAGATGAGCCAATATCGAGACCAAATATAAAATGGTAGACAGGCAGATCGACTAAATGGCGGATTTAATAACATGGTTCGTAGAGTCTTTAATAATCATCAGGGGGTTAACCAGGAGTAATCCTACACTTTGCGTCATAAATATGGAAGGAGAAAACATTCCTAAGTAGGTCAGAATGTTTTCTCCTTTTCCTTTTCTGCAAAGAACTCAATTTTTGGCTAACATCGATCAGTGTAAGTTCATTGGTCTGTGTTAAAGCATCCTTCAATGATTTGTCTCCTTGGAGCTGCACATAAAACCCTAGAAGTCCACAATGGGCTATGGGACAAAAAACTAGTGCTTTTATGACATGAGGAATAGGGATTATAATAGAAATATAATTCAAATTATTGAGAGGGGTTTCAAGTGAAAAAGCTTTTTTTTGCATATGCTGTGTTAATCGTTGCCTTTCTTCTGTATTTAATGAATTTTCAATCACGCGAATCAATCGTAAGTCTGGATGGAAAGCCAAAAGGACTACAGGGAGAAATGGATGAGAAATATGTCATGGTTACATTTCAAGCCGGGATTGATTATTGGAAAAATATATTAAAAGGATTTGAGGATGCTGCACAAGCACTAAATGTATCTGTGGAATATCAGGGTGCTGCGCAATATGATGTGAATGAGCAAATCACCGTTCTTGAGCAGGTTATTGCGAGAAAACCTTCAGGGATCGCGATTTCCGCAATTCATCCGGATGCACTCGATGTAACCATCTACAAAGCCGTTGATGCAGGAATTCCAGTTGTCCTATTTGATTCTGACGCTCCCAAAAGCAATGCCTATTCGTATATAGGCACAAATAATTATAGTGCAGGTGTTACCGCAGCCCATGAAATAGCGGATATGATCAATCATAGCGGAAAGGTTGCTGTTATCACGATCCCAAATCAGCAAAATCAAATCGATCGGTTGAAAGGTTTTCAAGAGACGATTGAAAAACAATTCCCTAACATTGAACTTGTGGCAATAAAAGACGGTGAAGGCAATCAATTAGTGGCCAGGCAAGTTGCGAATGATATATTAACTGAACATCCAGATTTAAAAGGGATTTTCGCAACGGAAGCTAATGGGGGAGTTGGGGTTGGGGAAGCCACACTTCAGCTGAAAAAAGGCAACCAAGTTAAAATTGTTAGTTTTGATACAGATAAGCAAACGCTTGATATGGTGAAGGACGGAACGATTACAGCTACCATTGCTCAGGGAACTTGGGACATGGGTTATTGGTCTTTAAATTATTTGTTCCATCTTCAGCATGATCTGATTAAACCTCAAACGGATCCGTATACAAGCGAAATTCTTCCGAAAATGGATACGGGTATAGCCGTGGTGACAAAAAGAAATGTAGATAAATATTATGCGAAATAGGGCAGCCGTAGAATTGAGTGATAGCGTTGAAGAAATTAACTTCATTAGAAATAAATGATTTACCCATTCGTTTTAAAATCGTAGCACTATTGCTCGTAATCAGTATTCTCCCTTCTATTGGTTTTGGTTCTTTAATTAGTATCGGGGTAGATAAAGTAATTGAAAAACAAACAACGGGGCATACCCTGCAATTACTAGGTCAAGCAAACAAATCGTTAGAATCATACATAGAAAATATGCAGGATATTTCCTATATCATTTCATTTAATCCGGAAATTAACACCTTTCTTCAAGGTGGAGGAAATCTAGGGAGCCATAATCAGTATGAGATTAGGCAATTTTTACAAGGCTTTACAGCCGTTAACCCTGAGATTGCTGGTATCCTATTAATAAATAGTGAGGGTAACTATATCAGTAATGAGATGTATGCTCAAGATTTCCAAGCTGTAACAGATGAAGGGTGGTATCGCACAGCCGTTGAAAATAATGGTATTTTTAAGATTATCGGTCACCCTGCGAATAGAAGTTTTAAAACTCACGTGAATTATTCGAATAGTGAAATTGTTTCGGGTGCGCGGGCAATCCTGGACCCCGAAATGCAAACGGTGATTGGAGTTGTTTTAATCGATTTAAAATTAAGAGTGATATCTGAAATTATGGAGGATATAAAATTAGGAAAAACAGGTTATTTGATGGTCATGGATGACGAGGGGGAGGTCATTTATTCTCCACAACCATCTTTAGTGGATCAGATACAACAAAGTTGGTTTGAAAAAGGTTCCTCAGGGACTTTTTCCAAAAATATAGATGGGAAAAACATGCAATTTATTTATAGAAAATCCTCATTTGCGAATTTAACGACGATCGGGATATTTTCATCCAATGACTCGGTGATGGAAGCACGCCAAATTAACTTTTACGTGATTACTTTTTTATTTATTGTTTGTGCATTTGGTATTGGAGCATCCTATTATTTATCCTATTCGATGTCAAGACCGATAAATCAATTAAATACCTTTATGAATCAAGTGGAATCAGGGGATTTATCGATACGCTATAAGGGTGATCGGGCTGATGAAATTGGGATGTTGGGACGCAGCTTCAATAAAATGTTAGAACAAATTAGCAAATTGATTTCTTTAATTGAAACCCAGGGACGGCAAAAGCGGGACGCTGAATTACAGACGCTGCAGTCGCATATTAAACCACACTTTTTATACAATACGTTGGACACCATTAATTGGATGGCCCGAAAGAAAGAGGCATTGGATGTGGCTGAAGTAGTCGAATCCTTATCACAGTTATTTCGAATTGGTTTAAGCAAAGGAAATGACATGATCCCATTGGAAAAGGAAATAGAGCATATCTATAGTTATTTAAAAATCCAAAAAGCTAGATATAAAGATAAATTGAATTATAGTATCTCAATAGATCCTAAACTTTCCAATCTATCAGTGGTTAAGCTAATCTTGCAGCCAATTGTTGAAAATGCGATTTATCATGGTATTAAGGAACGGCGGGGCTCTGGGCATATTTCAATCATTGGAGAAGAAAGGAATGGTCATTTAGCCCTTCTTGTTAAAGATGATGGAGTTGGAATTCCAGAGGAAAGATTAGCTATTTTAAATGAAAATTTGTCCACTAACTTTGACAGTCTTGAAGAAACGAAGATTATGACAACTAGTATTGGTTATGGAGTAATGAATGTACAAGCCAGAATTAAGTTAACGTATGGAGAGCCATATGGTATATCCATTGACAGTATACAAGGTAAAGGTACAACTGTGAAAATTCTGCTTCCTTTAAATATATAAACCTAGCCCTACAACGTAAAGAGGTGGTATGTTTGCAACCGTTATTAAAAGTATTAATCGCAGACGATGAGCCCAATATTCGAGAGGGCATTCGATATTCAATCGACTGGCATGAGATTGGGATGGAAGTGGTGGCAGAAGCCGAAGATGGTGAAGAAGCATTGGAATTGGCGCTAAAATATGAAGTGGATGTCCTTTTAGCTGACTTGAATATGCCGATAATGAATGGTTTAACATTAATTAAGAATATTAAAGAAAACCTTCAAAAATGCAGGGTAATCATTATTTCTGGCCATGATGAATTTAGCTATGCTCAAGAGGCTTTACGATTAGAGGTTGAAGATTATATTTTAAAGCCAATAAAACCTGATAGTTTAACAGAGGTTCTTAAAAAAGTACATTATAAACTGCAAACTCAGACGGCTCAAAGAAAGTATTTAGAAATAGCCTCAAACCACATTTCACAAAATACATTGTTCATTCAAGAGCAGTTTTGTCTAAATTGGGTTGAAGGAAATCTAACCGACGGAAAAATTAAGGAGCAGTTGGACTTTTGGGGGCTTCCAGAGGAATTACCTCAATTACTGGCAGTCGTTCGTATTCAGGAGTTAGAAATTAAACAGCCACTCATACAAGGGACGGATAAGGAAATATTTATTTATATGGTTAAGAAAATTATTCTTGAAGTTTTGGAAAAGCAGCAAAAGTTAGTTTTTAGTGATGAATCCGGGCAGCTATTTATTTTAGTATGGGGTTACGTACAAGAAGAAGCTTTATCCAAAATAGAAAAGAGGATCGAATCCAATTTAAATGTGTCTCCAACTCTTTTTTTAACGTCGATTACAGGAGATTTCGATTCGCTTCCTTCTATCTACCAGAGTTATAAAAAGAAGGTCTATGAAGAGTTTCAAGTTTCTCCGATTGTAAGGCGGGCGAAAAATTATATACGTGAGCAATATACAAACCCTGAGCTTACATTAGAATCGGTTGCCCAACAGTTACAAATATCATCCGTTTATTTAAGCAGGATGATTAAACAAGGGCTGGGAACTTCCTTTGTAGGTATAGTGACCGAAATGAGAATCAAAAAGGCCATGATGCTGTTGAATTCTACCAATTTACAAGTGAATGAAATAGCAGAACAAGTAGGATATGAATCTCAGCATTATTTTAGTACTTCTTTTAAAAAGGTAGTAGGTGTTTCTCCCAATCAGTACCGTAAAGGTGCTGTACTGCTGCCAAATGAATAAATTCAACCTAAAGGGTGGGGACCAATTATTAAAAGGTTCTCGCCCTTTTGTTTGTCTGCTTTAAAATGAAAACGCTTTAAATTATATTAAATTTTTATAAAAATTGTTAATTTTCTAAAAAGACGAGTTGATGTACCCTTGGTATGATGTGTTTAGAGAAGAGCAACTAGCTTAGCCTGACTTATTAAAAAGAGGGGGATGTACAATGAAAAAATTTATGTCTTTATTTTTAGTTGCATTACTAACGATTGCATTAGTTGCATGCAACAATCAAGAAGAAGCAAGTGGT
>JAPSKD010000246.1 GCA_031177865.1 Bacillus sp. (in: firmicutes)
ATTTCAGCTTTAATAGTCCAACAGAACTTACCAGATTTGAAGTATTCAACAGACCGCTTTATACCAATGGGAAAATAAAAGCCCTTCGTGCAAAAGCTTTTGATGAAGAAGGGAATGAGTATGATTTAGGTAGAATGGAAGCCGGGTCAAGCGATAAATCTGTAACCTGCGATTTAACTGAACATACTCAAATTCCATCCGGCAAGAAAATGGTTAAGTTCAAAATTATATTTGAAGAATCTCATAGTGGGCCTTTAATGCTATCGGTTGCTGAACTGCAATTTTGGATGAAGAACAGCTCTTATTAAGCGGAATAGTATTTAGGTATATGAAAAGCCAGGGGTATTTCAGTAAAGGGTTCCGTTTTCGGGTGCTTTTTGTATAAATGACATTAAAACTGACCTATGAATTGGCATAGGTCAGTTCTTATTATATCAAGCTATATTGGTTTTTTACGAGAAAATGGTAAGTCAAATGAAAACACTTTATTTCTGGGCAACAGCTATTTTCCTCGTAAAAAAAGATACCAAAACGAGTGTTAACTACCTGGCCGATGTGTCTGTCAAAGATCACATCATAAACTGTTAAATCGGCAGTCTAACCTATGGTAAAATAAGAATAGGCAAAGATATTGAATATTCCATTAAAGGAGCAGGTTAATAGAACAAGGAAATATATTTTTTAGAGGTGATGATAAAGAGTGGAAAAAGGTAATACAAAAGAAAAAATAAAGATTGCTGTTATCACATTAATTACAAGTATTGTATTACTTTTTGCATTAATAATATTTGAAGCCAATGGAATATACGTACAAATAAAGACACCACCGAACGGGATTAGTCATCGGGCATTATCTAATTTGCTTATAATTGTGGCGATTGTATCACTAATTTATTTTTTTAATGATAAAGGAATAAATGGAATAATAATTGCGATAGGGGTATTTTTCATAATAGTTCCATCCCTTCCAAATCTACTTTCAGAGGCAGAATACACGAGATTTTCTTCTCCAGAATTTATAGTGATTGAAAGGGGTTATGGTCGCCTATACCAATTATCAAATTCAAGATTATATATGACTTTTTTACCAGCATTAATACCGATGATGGCTATAAGCCATTTACTGATGGTGCATACAAATTAGAATGGGAAGAACCAAATCAAATGATTATTCATTATAAGTTTGATTCTACGTTAGATTCCTTGAGTGAGAAAGTTTCAACTAGATATAAAGAGAATTGATTTAGGGTACTGTAGTTGAAGTTATTAAGCTAACGGGGGCTTTAATTGAAGATCGTTATGCCGGTACAATCTTGTATGACAAGACAAAAGACTCGTCAAATTGACGAGTCTTTTTACTTTAATAGCTGCCAGTTTGGGTGTCAATATGAGTGTCATTAGGGCTTATTTTTTGAGTTCGGGCACCTCAAAACGGAACCCTTTAGTATTTCAGCCATGGCTTTCTACTTTTGCCATTAACAGGGGCATTTATTTTCTTTATGGAACTACTAACCCCCCAATATTAATATATTCTCCAGCTTCTGCTCCATTACAGGCGAGACTATATTCTTTGACAAGAACACCATGATTGTAGGATTAGGAGAAATGTATGCCAACTAGTACCCAGAGAGCTGATGATCTCTGGAACATTCAAATTAGTTGGGGTCATGATATCTTTCAGCAATATCAGCCCTTTCCTGTCTGTTTTGTTACTCATTTTTTTCTATATCATCTCGATGCTTACCATTTCTGCAATCATGATACACGACATACGAATACGCTAAATGAACTGCCGAAAAATTTGTATCCCTATTGAACAGCCATCGGGAATCCAGCCAATTGGAGGAGCACTTGAGGTCTCCATTTTTGTAGGTATCAAGAATCAAGGCCAGGACAGTAATTTAGAAGGACAATCCGGGCAGATTACCAAGAAGGTGAAAAAGAAGCAATGACTCAAGGTGTCCACCACGCATATTGGTTTGCCTTAGCATTATGCATTTGGCTTTCATCTTCGCTTTATTTATTAGAAAAACCGTTGAGCAGGATTTTAAGGAAACTGAAATGAAGAAAGAAAATTAAATACTAGTACGTTATTTTAAAAATAGCATTTCCTTTTAAGGATTTGCTTTTTTATGCTGTGTAAAACATTGATAAACGGAACAGGCGCTTTTACAACAGATAGAGTTTTTTTTGTAAAAAAGATATCACTATGGAAAAAGAATGTATCCGTTTTCAATTTGATTAAAAATTTAAATAAAGTGTAATTTTCTAAAAATTAATTGACAGTGTACAATAACCCTTTTATAATCAACCTAACAATCGTTAGGTGGTGAGGAAATGAAACAGAAGTTAATTGATGCTGCTCTTGTTCAATACGCTTTACATGGCTATGACGGAGCAACGATGAGAAAAATCGCAAATGAAGTGGGAATCAAACCGGCATCCATTTATTTCTTTTATAAAAATAAAAATGAATTGTTCATTGCTGCCTTTCAGCAATTGCTGGAGAATCACTTCACCAAAATGAAAGACATTATAAATGAAAACATGGGCAAGCATGTTAGCGAGATCTTTACAGCACTGCTACATGGAATCGTAGACCATCACAAGGGAGATAAAGAAGGGACGAACGCTTACATTTCATTGGTTACATCGCCGATCCCAGAAATTCATACTTATTTAACCAAGCATATGCTCCAATTTAATGCTTGGTTATCAAAATCCCTTGAACAAGCCTTAAAAGCTAGTTATCCATCCCTTACGCAAATTGATATTGACATGACAGTAAAAAAATATGCTCTACTTGGAAATGGCGTTTTTTGGGGAATCAACTTATATGAAGGTGAGGATTTTAAAGAGCAAGTTGAATTAGCTGAGGAATTAATGATGTCTATATTAGAGCAGCTGGATCAAAGGTACTCTGAAAATTCTTAATAGTGTGCTTTTTGAAAAGGGGGGAGTATGGAAAATGAGTGATAGGTATAAGCAGCCTTTAGTAAAAGATTATGAACGTGAACCTGTTCCGCAGGATCAGCGTAAAGGATGGGGACGGTTATCCCTGGTGTGGCTGGGCGGAATCATTGCACTATCAGCAACCGCTCTTGGTGGAGCTCTTGGTTCTGGACTGCCATTTAATGAAGCAATTATTGCCTCGTTCATTGGCTGTTTTCTGCTGGCAATTTTAAGTGCTCTTTGCAGTGTGGTTGGTGCAAAGACTGGTTTATCGACATCTTTAGTTTCCATGTTTGCTTTAGGAAGGTATGGCTCCTACGCTGTCTCCATCATAATTGCGATTGCTTTGTTTGGGTGGTTCGGTGTCCAGCTTGATTTATTTGGTGCAACCTTACATAACGTGATTAAAGATGTTTTCAGTGTTAGTGTCCATCCTAAGATCCTTATTGTTATAGGCGGGATACTAATGACGTCTACTGCGTTTATCGGTTACAAAGCTATCGAAAAACTAAGTATTATATCAGTCCCTTTACTGGGAATTTTGTTAGTGGCTTCCCTCATTAAAGTGATCAATGAAAGGTCACTGACAGAAGTTTTAAAGACTCCAATTACAGGCGATCCATTAACCATTGGACTTTCCATTTCCCTTATTATCGGATCACTGGCGACTGGAGCAATAATTGGTCCTGATATATCGCGATATGCCCGTTCTGTAAAAGATGCTGTAATTTCTTCATTTGTTGGCTTCTTTGGAGGATTTAGTGTAGTCCTAATCATTGCCGCGATTTTGGCAAAAGCGACAGCAGAAGTGGATATTGTCGCAATCATGCTTGGTTTGGGATGGGGCACCTCTGCCATGTTAATTCTGATCTTAGCCCAATGGACAACAAATGATAATAATTTGTATTCCTCTGCATTAGGTTTTTCAGTTGTTTTCAAGAGGGTTCCTAAATATGCGTTAACCATAACTGCTGGTATTATTGGGACTTTAATGGCTGTAGCGGGAATTTATGATAGTTTCATACCTTTTCTAGTTTTTTTAAGTGCGCTTATCCCGCCAATAGGCGGAGTATATGTTGGGAGTTTCCTGTTAAATAGCAAGCAATTCAACTATAAAAATTTAGCAAATGTCCCAAATGTAAACCCTATTTCAATCATAATTTGGCTAGTTGCCTCATTATTGGCATTTATAACCACACCGAGCCCTAACGGTTTTGGTCTATTCTCGTTAACTGGAGCTTCAGGATTTGATGCTTTTCTAGTGGCATTTGCCCTTCAAGTAATGGCAAGCAGTGTTCAAAGAAATAAGGGAAAGAAGAAAGACCATGCAGATACTCAAAGGAGGATTCTAGGATGAGATATATCGGTAAGGAAGAAATCGAAAATATTGCGATTGGTGCTGCACTATTAGGTACAGGGGGCGGTGGAGACCCATACATTGGGAAATTAATGGCACTGCAGGCAATTGAAGAATATGGTCCTATTAAACTATTAAGTCCAGATGAGATTCCGGATGATGCTCTTGTAGTACCCTCCGCTATGATGGGGGCACCAACGGTCATGGTTGAAAAAGTGCCAAGTGGAGAGGAAGCCCTTGCTTCTTTTGAAACAATTAAAGAATACATGGGGAAAGATGTATATGCCACAATGCCGATTGAAGCAGGCGGGGTAAACTCTCTGCTCCCTCTTGCTTTAGCCGCAAGATTAGGTTTACCTGTTGTTGACGCAGACGGAATGGGGCGGGCTTTCCCTGAGTTGCAAATGGTAACGTTTTATCTGGATGGTGTCTCGGCAACCCCTATGGTTCTATCAGATGAAAAAGGAAATGATATTCTTCTAAACACGATAAATAGTGTGTGGGCAGAGAGGATTGCGCGGTCCGCTACGATTGAAATGGGTGGATCGGTTATGCTAGCCATATATCCAATGGACGGAAAAACGGTCAAGCAATCATCCATTCATCATTCATTAACATATGAAGAGGAAATTGGAAGAACCATTCGTAATGCAAAGATTAATAACCTAAACCCCATTGATGAAGTACTTAAAATAACAGAAGGCTATAAATTATTTAGCGGGAAGGTTTCGGACATTAATCGCAGGACACAGGAAGGGTTTGCGAAGGGGAAGGCGACCATTGAAGGATTGGGTGAGTATAAGTCTAAAGAATGCTTCCTGCACTTTCAAAACGAACATCTTCTGGCAGAAACAGGTGAAAAGATTCTCTGCGTAACACCAGACTTAATAGCCGTACTTGATTCAGAAACGGGGCTGCCAATTACGACAGAAGGGTTACGATATGGGGCTCGCTGTGTGATTATTGGCATACCAAGTGACCAAAAATGGCGTACACAAAAAGGGGTAGAAGTTGCCGGTCCGCGCTATTTTGGTTATGACATGGATTTTACTCCTATTGAACAGCTAGTGGGTAAGGAGGTACAAAAATAATGAAATATCGTATTGGAATTGACGTTGGCGGTACTCATACAGATGCAGTTCTCCTGGATGAACACTATAATGTGGTTGCTGAAGTAAAGTCCCCTACTACAGATGATGTGAGCAGTGGAATCTATCAGGCCATGAAGGAAGTTGTTGAAGCCTCTAAGGTGCCTGTTGAAAATATTAAGTATGCGATGTTAGGTACCACTCATTGTACGAATGCGATAGTAGAAAGAAAAAGGCTTAATAAAGTAGCCGTCATTCGTATAGGGGCACCGGCAACTTTAGCGATAAAACCATTGGTAGGTGTACCTGATGACCTTAGAGAAATACTGGGAAAGCATGTGTATTTAGTTCGGGGGGGGCATGAATTCGATGGCCGCGAAATTGTAGAATTAGATGAACAGCACATATACGATATTGCAAAAGATCTCAAAGGAAAAGCGGACTCCATCGCGATTACCTCTGTATTTTCACCGGTATCAAGTGAACATGAAGAAAGGGCATCCTCTATTTTACGTGAAATTGTTGGAGAAGATGTTCCTCTCTCTTTATCACATGAAATTGGCAATGTTGGGCTGCTGGAAAGAGAAAATGCAACCATACTCAATGCAGCCATAGTAGACGTCGCCAGGACAACTGCTCAAGGATTTGTGAACGCTCTGGAAAAAGAGGGAATTCACGCAAAAGTTTTCTTTGGACAAAATGATGGAACATTAATGTCTGTAGAATATACGGTTAAATACCCAATTTTAACGATTGCTTGCGGACCTACGAATAGCCTGCGGGGGGCTTCATACCTAACAGATCAAGCGAATTCAATTGTGGTGGACGTTGGAGGAACAACCACAGATGTTGGGGTTCTGGTCGACTCATTCCCGCGTCAATCCTCATTAGCTGTTGAGCTAGGAGGAGTTAGAACAAACTTCCGTATGCCGGATATCGTATCAATCGGGCTTGGAGGCGGTACGGTTATCCGCCTTCTGGATGAAGGCAAGTTCAAAATTGGGCCAGATAGTGTGGGATATCGGCTTCGAGAGAAAAGTCTGGTTTTTGGAGGGGATACGTTAACGGCAACAGATATTGCTGTTGCTTTGGGCAAAGCAGAAATAGGAGATGCTAAACATGTCGCTCATTTAGACCAAAGTTTACTAAAGAAAATTTATGAAAAAATGGTTGACATGGTTGAAGAAACCATTGATAAGATGAAGACCAGTAACGACCCTGTACCAGTCATACTGGTTGGGGGAGGAAGTGTTTTATTACCAGAGGAGCTGCAGGGGGCTTTAGAAGTCATTAAACCCCATAACTCCGGTGTCGCCAATGCCATAGGATCTGCAATAGCTCAAGTCAGCGGGCAAATTGAAAAGGTTTTCTCTGTTGATGAACTAGGAAGAGAGAAAACATTGGAAGCAGCAAAGGAAATGGCACGTCAAGAAGCGATCGTCGCAGGTGCAGACCCGGAAAATCTATTCATCGTAGACTTTGATGATGTTCCTCTTGCCTATCTTCCAGGTAATGCCACAAAAATCCGTGCAAAAGCAGCTGGCCCTTTAGCAAATATGTAATTAAAATAATGAGTGAATTTGAAGAGATGTTCTAATGTAGAGCATCTCTTCTTATTGGATTACATAATTAGTTACCTACATACCTATTCTTGACAATATGTTACCATCTGGTAACATGTTTAATTCTCATCATAACGAAAGGGCCGATGTAATGAGCGATGAATTATCCACCGTTTTTAAAGCATTGGGGCATCCCATCCGCAGGGGAATTCTCGATATTCTTAAAATATCGCCAAGAACAACTGGAGAACTAAACGAGCATTTTCCTGAAGTCACGCGGTATGCCATTATGAAGCATCTAAATATTTTAGAGGAAGGCCATTTAGTTTTGGTACGGAGAGAAGGAAAATATAAAAAGCAATTTCTTAATGCAGTGCCCCTTCAGGAAATGCATGAGCGCTGGGTAGGTAAATACATGCAATCCACAGCCAGCTCGCTCATTACTCAATTAGCAATTTTTAAACCGTCCAATCCCTATCAAACCGAAATAAGCCGCCCTATTTAGGGCGGCTTATTTCGGTTATGTTCCCCTATTTTATAAAACTGAATTTATAGGAGATGCTTCTTTTAGCAGATAAGGGCTGCACCATTCTCATCATTTTTTAATGATATTTTAAAAGAATTCTAGTTTTTGGAAGGTACATTACAATTACTAACTAATTTAGGAGGAAAACTAAATGAAAATTGTGATTGTACCGTCTGGTTTTAAAGAGTGCCTGGATGCGGAGGATGTGGCGCTGGCGATGGAAAGGGGAGCGCAGCGTTATAACGGGGAAGCCGACATTGAAATAATTCCTATGATTGAT
>JAPSKD010000014.1 GCA_031177865.1 Bacillus sp. (in: firmicutes)
TATTCTACAACTCCGCCATCTTTAAAAAATAATCCAATTTCACGCTCTGCACTTGCAGGTGAATCCGAACCGTGAATAACATTCTTTCCAACAGTTAAGCCAAAATCGCCACGGATTGTTCCTGGGGATGCATCTTTAGGATTCGTTGAGCCCATCATTTGACGTGCAGTAGCAATAACATTTTCACCTTGCCAAACCATAGCAAAAACAGGACCAGATGTAATGAAATCTACTAATTCACCAAAGAATGGACGTTCTTTGTGCTCACCATAGTGCTCCTCTGCAAGTTCAGTCGGGATGCTCATTAATTTAGCGCCAACTAATTGGAAGCCCTTTTTTTCAAAACGAGCAACGATTTCTCCGATTAAATTACGCTGTACACCATCAGGCTTCACCATTAAAAATGTTTTTTCCATGAATTCCACTCCTAATATAGTATGTATAATAATTGCCATAGTGGGACAATCCATGAAGATGTTACCATTTTTTCGAATATTTCGCAAGTCGAAAGCGCCTTCATTCTACCAAAAAGCAAAATAAAAAGAGAGAAAACGATTGTTTTACTCTCTTCCCTCTAATATTTACGACGCCCAATAAATTTCGCGATATCTCGCAGTGTCTTTTTGGCTTTGTTAGCCGGCAGCTCTTCTAGCACCGCCAGGGCCTTATCTAGGTACATATCACTTAATGCGATCGACTTTTCAATTGCACCGGACTCTTTAATTAGAGTGATAATCTTTTGAATCTGAGCTGGTTCCATATCCTGGTGAACCTTTTCAATCTCAAAGCGAATGGTTTCATCTTCCATTGCATAGAGAGCAGGAGCTGTAATATTCCCCTGAAGTAAATCACTACCTGCAGGCTTACCAAGCTCCTCTTCGGAAGAGGTAAAATCCAAGATATCATCTGTAATTTGAAATGCCATTCCAACATAGTAGCCAAATAGATACAGTTTCTTGTGTATCGATTCTTCCACATCAGCAGCAATCGCCCCCAACTGACAACTTGCAGAGATAAGCAATGCGGTTTTCCTTTTAATTCTTCGTAAATAATCCCTAAGGTTTTGATTAATACGATACTTATCTTTAATTTGTTGGATTTCACCAACCGTTACTTCAACAATCGTATTAGCCAATATCTTATGAGCTGATGGCTTATTCATATCACTCATCAACTCAAGAGAAAGTGCAAAGATAAAATCGCCCGTATACATGGCAGTTTTATTGTCCCATTTTGCCTTAACGGTAGGCTGCCCTCTTCGTAAATCCGCGTCGTCGATTACATCATCATGAACAAGCGAAGCCATATGTATAAGTTCAAGGGCAACCGCAACGTTTTTCATCACATTAATATCGTACCGTCCAAACTTTCCAGCCAATAAAACAAAAACAGGCCGAATTCTTTTCCCACCTGCCTGCAAGGTATGTAAAGAAGCCCGTTTCAAAAGAAGAGAATCCGCTTGGATTGTCTCTTCCAATTTTTTTTCGATCATATTAATATCTGAATTCAAAAATGAATACATCATCTTTAATTTCATTTGTATTCACCAGCTTTTCGTCCTGTTTACAAATCTAAATAGAATTACTTCTTATATCCAATATGAACCGCCGCTGCCCCGCCGCTATATGGTTTATAAAACACGTCTTTAAAGCCAGCAGTCTCAAACATTCGGGCTAATTCTTTCATACCTGGGAAACTACGTGCCGATTCATTCAGCCAAGCATATTCCTGATAACTCTTAGCAAATAACTTACCAAATAACGGCATGATAAATTTGAAATAAAAATAATAAAGCTGTTTAAAACCAATTAAGGTAGGCTGGGAGGTTTCAAGGCACACTGCAATCCCTCCTGGCTTTAATACGCGATTCATTTCTTTTAAAACCTGAAGGTAATCAGGCACATTTCTTAACCCAAACCCTATCGTTACATAATCAAAGCTATTATCTGGGAAAGGCAGTTCCATTGCGTTACCGTGCATTAGATTCACCTGTTTTAGACCTAGTTTTTTTACCTTTTCAATCCCAACATTTAGCATATTTTGACTAAAATCCAATCCAGTAACCTCACCGGAAGAACCCACGGCTTCAGCTAGAGCAATCGTCCAGTCTCCTGTTCCACAACATACATCCAGCGCTTTCGAACCTGGTTTGACATTCATCCTTCTCATAGTGTCCTTACGCCATTTGATGTGCTGCTGAAAACTAATAACCGAGTTCATTTTATCGTAGTTATCGGATATTTTCTCAAAGACCTTATGAACCCGTTGTTCCTTAGATTGCTGCATATGCTTACCCTTCTTCCACTAAAGTTTTCGCAATTGGTTTATGTTCATTAATGATCGAAGTAATTCTAGCTTCAAGCATATCATTTAAATATGGTAGCTGGCTCATTCCCTTTAACAGGAATTGTTTTGAAGAATCAAGATAACGATCACAAATTACCAGCAAATCTCGCTGTTGTTTATCTGATAGATTTTTTATTGAGCGATTATTCGGTATGGTTAAATCTTTCAAAGTTTCGAACACTAAACTGCTTCCATCATCCAAAAAAAGCCTTTTCTCATATAGTAAACGCTTGAAAAAGAATAGTTTAGCTATAAACTCATTCCACAAGTCTACCTTAAAACATTCGGAGAACTTCACCAGTAAAGAGCTTTCAATCTTCTTTATACTTGTCATTAAATTTTCAATTCCATTTAATTCTTTTTGATAAATGGAAATTTTATGTTCATTAATTTCTTTGATTCCTTGAGAAAGTTCTTTAATCATGTTGATATCTTCAGACTCTGCCAATAATTTATAATACAAGCCGCTATAATAATCCCCAGCGAGGACCGTTAATTGCCTATTTATCTCATCTACTGCAGCGTTAGATATATGTTCATGGGTATCAAGGGCAATTTGAATTAGCATGGTTGTCATCGCGTAATTTTTCATCTCATTGTAAGACAATTCGAGTCGATCCATAATGGACACGAGAATAAGCAGTTTATCTTCATCTATTACTGGCGTCTCAATATATTTTAGCAAGTAAGGATGAAATACTTTTTGCTCAACTTGCTCCTTAATGTCTGTAAACTTTTGTCGAATGTCTGGCAATTTAATCACCCTTGCTTCCCCGAATTTATATATTTATGACGATCCTTTTGTTTAAACAAGGCAGTGACAATTATATCATAAAAGCGTATGTATGGGCAGAAATTCAAAAAATAAATCATTTCTACAGTAAGGAAATAAGAATGACTTTAATTTTAATTAGAGAAAGGACATTTATCACTATTTTTTCATTTCACTTTCCATTTCACCAAAATGTGTCATTATTTTTGCATTTCCCCTGATCTTAATGGCTGAGGTATGTTCAGTAAACTGGGCGATTAATACTTCCCCTTTATCAAGCTTTTCAGAATGATGAAATTTTGTATCTGTTCCTCGTGTCAAACCAATCACATTTACGCCATCATCAATTGCTTTTATCACAACAAAATCACTACTTTGTGGTTGTCGTTTTTCCATAGTATCACCCCATTAATTCTTAATTAACGATAGTATTTCTGAACGAGCAATGGTATCATTTGCAAGATTACCTCGAACGGCTGTTGTTACTGTCTTTGAACCAGGTTTTTTTACCCCGCGCATTGTCATACACATATGTTCTGCCTCAACAACCACCATTACTCCATGAGGGTCTAATTTCTCCATCATACTATCAGCAATGGTAGAGGTAATTCTCTCTTGCAGCTGAGGTCTCTTAGCGACAGCTTCCACTGCCCTTGCTAATTTACTCAATCCTGTTACGCGGCCGCCTTTAGGAATATATGCTATATGTGCTTTTCCAAAGAAAGGTACAAGATGATGTTCACACATGGAATAGAATGGGATGTCCTTTACCAGAACTAACTCTTCATGGTCTTCACTAAATATGGTTTCGAAATGTTTTTTCGGATCTTCATTCAGACCACTAAAGACCTCTTCATACATTTTTGCTACTCGTTTCGGCGTATCAAGAAGACCTTCTCTGCTCGGATCTTCGCCTATTGCTGTTAATATTAAACGCACCGCTTCCTCAATTTGGGTGCGATTCACTTCAGTCATGCATATTCCCCCTACTATGTATCAAACAAGTATATATGACAAATACATATTAGCACAACCGTGGTTTTGTTCAAAGTTCATAGAAAAAAGGTCATGGACGGTTACCATGACCTTTTTGCCGAAGCAATAAATTTATGTAATTATTTTACTGCATCTTTAAGCGCTTTACCTGGTTTGAAAGCAGGAACTTTGCTTGCACCAATTTCGATTTCCTCACCAGTTTGAGGATTACGTCCTTTACGTGCCGCACGTTCGCGTACTTCAAAGTTACCAAAACCGATTAATTGGACTTTATCACCATTTTTCAAAGCATCTAGAATTGAATCAAAAACAGCATCAACTGCTTTTGTAGCGTCTTTTTTAGAAAGTTCGCTTGCTTCTGCAACTGCGTTAATTAGTTCTGTCTTGTTCATGCTATTCACCTCCTCCCAATAATGTAAGTCAAGAATCGTAAATAAGATTACTTATCTACATTTCTAAACAATTTTTCTCATTTCTATACGTCATAGTGCGGTTTTATTGGCAAAGTAATTAAAAATTACATTTTTTGATATTTTAATCTACTTTTTTAATAAAAAACCTTATTATATAAAGGTTTTAAGCACTAAACGTGAGTCTGTTAAAAGATTATCACAATCATTTACGCTTATCAAGAATATTTCATGAAATAATGGTAATCTTTTCTTCATTTCAACAAATTTCTCCTATTTTTGACCAAATTGGTTGTTGATTTTTGTAAAAACAGAAAAAAGACTCCAAATTGGAGTCTCCGCAGATTAAAGAATTATTGCAATCAAACCGCCTGATCCTTCGTTAATGATTCTCTCTAATGTTTCTTTCAGTTTATATCTCGCATTCTCAGGCATTAAGGATAGTTTCGCTTGGATACCCTCCCTAACGATGGAGCTTAACGAGCGTCCAAAAATATCAGAATTCCAGATGGATAGTGGATCATCCTCGAAGTCTTGCATTAAGTAGCGAACTAACTCTTCACTTTGCTTCTCTGTTCCGATAATAGGAGCGAACTCTGATTCAACATCGACCTTTATCATATGAATCGATGGAGCTACTGCTCGCAGCCTTACTCCGAACCTTGCACCTTGGCGAATAATTTCCGGTTCTTCCAGACTCATATCTGATAACGACGGTGAGGCAATACCGTAACCTGTCTGCTTCACCATTCTTAAAGCGTCTGATATATGATCATATTCCGCTTTTGCATGAGCAAAATCCTGCATGAGCTCAAGGAGATGGTCTTTACCCCTAATTTCTACCCCTACGATTTCTTTTAAGATATCATCGTAAAGTTCATCTGGAGCAAATAAGTCGATTTCTGCAACCCCTTGACCCATTTCAATTCCGGCTAATCCCGCCCTCTCAATGTAGTCAAAGTCACTAAATTGCTGCACGACCCGGTCAACATCTCTTAATCTCTTGATATCTTTAACCGTTTCTTTAACTGCTTCTTGATAGCTTTCACGCAGCCAGTGATTCTCTCTCAATACCATTACCCAGCTAGGAAGATTAACATTAACCTCGAGTACTGGAAACTCGTAAAGAGCCTCTCTAAGAACGTTAAGAACATCACTGTCACGCATGCTTTCAACACTCATTGCTAGTACAGGAATGTCATACTTTTCCGCTAGGCTGGATCTGAGTGTTTCCGTGCTCGGGTGATATGGCTGTGCGCTATTAACAACCATAATAAACGGTTTGCCCACTTCCTTAAGCTCATTGATCACTCTTTCCTCAGCTTCGATATAATTACTTCTTGGAATTTCACCAATTGTGCCGTCAGTAGTCACCACTACACCAATCGTAGAATGCTCTTGAATGACTTTCCTAGTTCCAATTTCAGCAGCTTCATGGAATGGAATCGGCTCTTCATACCAAGGAGTAGTAATCATCCTTGGACCATTTTCATCCTCATACCCTTTAGCACCTGGGACAGTGTAACCGACACAATCAACCAGTCTAATATTAACATTAAGTCCTTCGTCAACATGGACACTAGCAGCTTGATTCGGAACGAACTTGGGCTCAGTTGTCATGATTGTTTTCCCTGCAGCACTTTGAGGAAGCTCATCCACTGTTCTAGATCTCTCTGCTTCGTTGTCTATATGGGGTAAAACCACAAGCTCCATAAATTTTTTAATAAATGTGGATTTTCCTGTTCTTACAGCACCTACTACTCCTAAATAAATATCACCGCCGGTTCTTTCGGCAATATCTTTGAAAATATCAACCTTTTCCAAGTGATCCCCTCCCGATCATAGAGTAAAGTGGGATAATATTATCCATCAAGATATTTTTGGACAATATATATTTATGACGTTGTCCTACATTGTTATGACAGTTTTTAAAAATTTTTTTACCCCCTTAACTATTTATTCCTTGAATATGCTAGTATCTGTTGTGTCTGAACAGTTGATTGAATGAGGGTTTATGGTAAAGTACACGGGAGAGACTCCTAAACCGTATGTCTTTAACCTAATTGGTATATGGCATTTATGTGCCCAAAAAAAAACCCTTCTCCTACAATATATTTCGAAGGAGAAGGGTTATGACTATTTGATATTACTTATTGCTTTAAAAAAACTGGTTCGTTTGTCTCAGGATCGACTGTATACGGTAAAGAATAGGCAGGAACAAACATAGAATCTTCCACAAGAATATTACGGATGTCCTCACCTGGTATTACCTTCTTGTCCGTTTTCTTCAGTTCCTGAAATAAATCTTGACGGTAATCGACGTATACTTCCGCATCTGTCGTTACTACAAACGGCAGATTTTGATTAGAGTATGGACTAATGGCATATGGCTCCTGCTTATACCCCAATTCAGAGAAATCAATTGTATATACATTATCAGCAAGTTTTTCTTTATATGGCGGGTAGCCATTGGATTTTATTCTAATATTAATATCACGAATGGTATCAGCCATTCTCAAGTCTAATAGTTTTACAGTTGGGTTGGTTTCAACTTCTACAAGGACATATTGAAAGATCCCACCACTTTCAAAGGCATTCCCTGGAGGCTCAGCAATATATTTAGGAGCTATTTTTTTAAATTCAATTGGGTATTTTTGATAGATTGGAGTTACAGCATCTCTTGTTTTTATCGGCAAGATTCCGCCATTATCCTCCTTAAAAGAATTTACCGCTTGTTGAACTGCAGCGATTTGGTCTGTATATGGGATTTGATTTTCCGCTAACTTCTCAGATGGATACATACATCCGGATAAAAACAAAGAAGTTAGAACGATCAATGTGACAACTGCCTTCCAATTCATACAATCACCTATTTTTTCTGTATTATGTAAGGCTCTTTTCTTAAACTTTGTTGCTCTTGGAGATTATAAACCCTTATATGAGCAATGATATGCCTACAATGGTAAGAAAAGAGCCTACAAGCTTAATTTTAACCACAAAAATAGATGTTCCGCGTTAAAATCGGCTTTAGGATTTTAACAACACTTTTTGCGAAACAGTCTTATGTAAAAAGGACAATAACCAACGTGATTCCCGAAATGATTAGAAAAATGTAAGCAAGGACCGCAGTAAAAAACTTTAGGATTCCTGTTAACTTATAACGGCTCAAATAAATTGTAATAATAGCAAGGAACATAATTCCCATTCCTGCAATCGATATCCACATTTTCAACATACCTGGTGACATCAGGACACCCCCTTATTCCGAAAGCTATTATAACATAGCAGGACCATTTCATAAAAAATTTTTATTTTTTTGTTGATTTGTGCGGAAGGCACGAGACTCCTGCAGGAGTACGGAGCAGGAGAGACCCCACAGGCGCTATAGCGCCGAGGAGGCTCCCCCGTACCGCCTGCGTAAAGCGAAGTGCCTGGAGCACAAATCAACACAACCACATCCACAACAAAAAAACTGAAGTAAAGAGGGGCGAGTTCCTTACTTCAGTCTTAGTGACTAAATAACCCAAACATTTAGGTTCATACTACACGTGTGCTTCGCTTGCATTGTATGCAACTATGTGGGGAAACGCACTCAATGAATGCCTATTTTTCCATAAAAAATGTACAATTTTTAATCTTCAAGGTTTCTTTCTTCAAGAATATTTACTAAATCTTCCATTTCATGAGTTTTTCCACGTGCCATCAATACATCGACTGCATCTTTAGCATTTTTCCCATTAAATAAAACATCATATAGAGCAAATGTGATTGGCATGCTGACATCATACTTCTTGGCAAGCTGATAGGCAGCTTTCGTTGTCCTTACCCCTTCAACAACCATTCCCATATTATCGAGAACTTCATCAAGATTTTTCCCTTTACCAAGTAAATTTCCCGCCCTCCAGTTCCTTGAATGGACGCTTGTACAAGTTACAATTAAATCCCCTATACCAGTTAACCCAGAAAAGGTGAGAGGGTTAGCTCCCATTTTTGTTCCAAGTCGAGCTATTTCAGCTAATCCTCGCGTTATTAATGCAGCTTTAGCATTATCCCCGTACCCGAGCCCGTCCGTTATTCCGGCAGCCAAAGCAATGATATTCTTTAGTGCTCCGCCAATTTCAACTCCTATAACGTCTGGGTTCGTATAGACTCGAAAATTATGGTTAATAAATAAATCTTGTATTTCTTCGGCTGCAACCATATTTTCTGAAGAAACAGTTACAGTCGTCGGATGTCTCAGGCTCACTTCCTCGGCATGGCTTGGACCTGAAAGGACCACTACTGCTTTTAAAAGCTCACTTGGCATTTCTTCCTTAATCAGTTCGGAAATTCTCAAAAGGGAATCAGGCTCAATCCCTTTACTAACATGCGCAATCGTCAATGGTGAGTTTTGAACATTTCGTATTTTCCCAAGTACTTCGCGAATAGCTTTGGTCGGTACCGCTACTATCACAGTTTTAATTCCTGACAATGCGTCACTTAATGAAGCATAACCGACAATTAATTCAGGTAAATCAATTCCTGGCAAATACTTCTTATTTGTATGAAACTGATTGATTTCTTGAACTTGGGATTCATTATGACTCCACAATCGGACTTCATGGTCATTGTCTGCAAGGACCATTGCAAGTGCAGTCCCCCAGCTGCCAGCACCAATAACGGCTACAGCTTCTTTTTTTTCCTGCATTTATATCACTCCCACCGTAAAATTATTTTCTTTCTCTTGCATAAATTTTTATCGGGGTTCCCTCGAATCCAAATGCTTCCCGGATTCGATTTTCTAAGAAGCGCTCATAAGAGAAATGCAGTAATTCTGGTTCGTTTACAAAGACCACAAAGGTTGGCGGTTTCACCGCTACTTGCGTCGTATAATAAATTTTTAATCGACGACCTTTGTCCGTAGGTGTCGGATTCATAGCTACCGCATCCATTATTATATCATTTAACACACTTGTTTCGACGCGCATTGCATGGTTCTCACTAGCAGTATTGATCATTGGCAGTAGAGTATGAATACGTTTTTTCGTCTTTGCAGATAAGAAAACAATTGGAGCATAACTTAGAAAGAGGAAATGCTCTCTAATTTTTTGTTCAAGTTCCTTCATCGTTTTTTCATCTTTTTCTACCGCATCCCACTTGTTGACCACAATAACAATTGCCCTGCCTGCTTCATGTGCATATCCAGCAATTTTCTTATCCTGTTCTATGATTCCTTCTTCTGCATTAATAACGACTAATACAACATCAGACCGTTCTATTGCCCTCAGAGCACGGAGTACACTATATTTTTCTGTACTCTCATACACTTTTCCTTTTTTCCGCATTCCAGCAGTATCAATAATGACATACTTTTCCCCATTATATGTATAAGGAGAATCTACGGCATCTCTTGTTGTTCCAGCAATATCACTTACAATGACACGGTCTTCTCCCAAAATTGCATTCACTAATGACGACTTTCCAACATTAGGCCTGCCTATTAAAGAAAATTTAATGACATCTGCATCATAATCCTGTCCCTTATTCTTAGGAAAATGTTTGGCTGCCTCATCTAGAAGATCACCCAATCCAAGACCATGAGAGCCTGATACTGGGATAGGTTCACCAAATCCTAAGGAATAGAAATCATAGATTTGTTCACGCATTTCGGGGTTATCAATTTTATTAACTGCTAATACGATTGGTTTTTTTGATTTGTAAAGAATCTTTGCTACTTCTTCGTCTGCTGCCGTTACCCCTTCTCTGCCGTTGGTTAAGAAAATGATAACATCTGCCTCATCAATCGCTACTTCTGCCTGCTGGCGAATTTGCTCAAGAAAAGGTTCATCGCCTATATCAATTCCACCCGTATCAATTACATTAAACTCATGTGTCAACCATTCCCCTGAGCTATAGATTCGGTCACGCGTCACTCCTGGGATATCCTCAACGATGGAAATTCTTTCTCCAACAATTCTGTTGAAAATAGTTGATTTTCCAACATTTGGTCGCCCTACAATGGCTATAACAGGTTTTACCATTATAATCGCCATCCTTTCATCCATATGATTATCAATATTTTGTTATTATTATCGTTAAAGCAGAGAAACTCAATTTATATAATTAAGCAATTGCGTACTAATGATAAAGAAACCCTTCTTTACTGAGAAGGGTCTAACCATATTATTTTAGCAATGTTAGTCCTTTACCGCAATCCAAAACATGGAAGAATTATTTTAGGAAGATTTTTGTTTCCCCTTCTCCAAAAAATCAAAATGTTTTTGAAAGAATGTTCCTGCATTTTCTAGCATGCTCCAGCTTACCAACAGTATTGTAATTAACGAAACAGCATCAAGGTATGCCATGGTCCCAATCGGATTAGAAAATTCAAATTTACTCAGATAAAAGGCATAGAGGACCTCTCCTTGCATGGTACCACTTACAATCATTAACAATCTGTCTTTTAGAGAAGTTTGTAATAAGATTGCTAAACAGCTAAAACATATTCCCATCATCCATTCCTTTTGAAAAATTACCCAAACTGGATCAAAAATAACAAATAAGTTAAAGGTAACGTATGCAATTGTTACAATAAATGAACAAATAAAGGCATACAGCAATGAACCCAGCTTTTTCTTACTAAGAATAATATAAGATGATAGCAGCATAAATAATCCACTAGCAAAAAACTCGAAGCTCATAAACATAAAACGTACATTTGAAAGGATAATCAAAATTAAAATGACACTTGCTAATTTTGTACGATAAGGATTTTGCTTATTCATAAAAAAGGTTATATATACCCAAAATAACCAAACAATCCAATAAAACATTGAACCTTCCATTATCACACACCTCCTACTATTTCCATTATCGGTATTCTTTATGTAGTTTCATACTTCCCTGAATAATCTTTCCTCAACAAAATCATGTTAATAGTAGGAGGTGTGGAGAAATGGGAAAGGATCGACAAGCAAAAAAGGTTAAAGCAAGCGGCAGAGCAGGAGTAGACCGTGACCAGGCGCTGCATTATCCAGGTTCAACGAAGCTTCAAAGCCCAGAAGAGGCACGTGGATTAAACGATAATAAGTATAGCTGACAAAAATAAGCTCCCGCTGGCTGCGGGAGCTTATTTTATAGTTCGCTGGCTATATGTTCTTGTATCAATTCCTCTTTGATTTAACCAATGATGCAGTTGACCAGATATCATCAATGGCGCTCCTTGCAGTTCTTGAATAGATTTCGCTCCTAAAGCCGTCATAATGAGTGTTAACTCATCATGCAGGGATGAGATTTCTTCATATAATGCGTCTATTCCCTCTTCAATTAGGATTTTTAAGAAAAATCCTGCAAAGCCAATCGCACTAGCTCCTAAAGCTATTCCTTTAGCAATTTCTACACTAGAGGTTACTCCGCCAGAACCAATGATTGGCATTGATTTTGAGGCATGCGAGGCCTCAGAAATAGAGATTGCGGTAGGTATGCCCCATTGATTAAAGAATGAGTGTGATTTTTTACTTCGCTTATTTTCTATCTGAGCAAAATTTGTTCCCCCGAAACCACCGATGTCCACAGCTGAAACCCCTACTGATGAAAGAGAATCTACCGTTTCTTTACACATTCCAAAACCAACTTCCTTTACTATGACGGGAACATTTGCCACTTTCACAATGGCTTCGATTCTTTTTAAAGCACCAGAAAATTCCCGGTCCCCTTCCGGCATTGTGAGTTCCTGGATTACATTTAAATGGATTTGTAAGGCATTTGCCTCAATCATATCAATTGCCGCTTTTGCTTGAGCAGGAGTTGCTTCACTTCCTAAATTGGCAATCAGCACTCCAGATGGGTTTTCTCTTCGTACTACTTCATATGTATATCTCTCAGATGGATCTTTCAATGCTGACATCTGTGATCCCACTGCCATGGCAAGCCCTGCTTCCTTTGCCACTAGTGCCAGCTGTTTGTTAAGGGAATAGGTTTTTTCGCCACCGCCACCTGTCATAGCATTGATAAAAATTGGCGAACTTAAAGAAAGTTCGCCAATTTTTTGGTGAAAGGTGACATCTGAAACATTAATGTTTGGTAAACTTTGATGAATAAATTGGACATCATCAAATGCTGTTGATCGCTTTTGCCCAGTTTCAAGAGCATAGCGAATATGATCCCATTTCCGTTCAGATCTAGACACTTTATATCACCATTATTTTCCTAGATTCTTTAATTTATCGCCAATCATTTCGCCAAGCTGGAATCCTTTAGATTCTTCAGGAAGTTCGTAATCAAAGTTTTCTTCCACTTCTTTTTCAAGAAGATCTTTAATACTTAGTGAAAGTCGCTGCTCCTGTTCGTTAGCGTCTAACACTTTCACTTGCACCTCTTGACCTTCCTTCAATACCTCATGTGGTGTACCAATATGCTTATGAGCAATTTGCGAGATGTGAACTAAGCCTTCAACGCCAGGGAAAACTTCTACAAATGCACCATATGAAACTAATCTTTTCACTGTTCCTGTTAATGTGCTGCCCTTAGGTGCTTTTTCAGCTATATCGGACCATGGTCCTGGCTGTGTTTCTTTAATAGATAAAGAAATTCTTTCATTATCACGATCTACATTAAGAACCTTTACTTTTACTTTTTGACCTTCTTGCACAACATCTGAAGGTTTATCAATATGTTGATATGATAATTGAGAAATATGAACAAGACCATCGATACCGCCAATATCAACGAATGCTCCAAAATCTGTAATTCTTTGAACAGTACCATCAATGACTAAACCTGGAGTAATCGTGTTAAGGAGGTTTTTCTTATGTTTCCCCTTTTCTTCTTCTACCACTGCACGGTGTGATAGAATGAGACGATTTTTTTCCTTATCAAGTTCAACAATCTTAAAAGTTAGATTTTTACCTTTATAATCTGAAAAATCTTCGACAAAATGAGCTTCTACTAAAGATGCAGGTACAAAGCCACGAACGCCAAGATCAACGACAAGACCTCCCTTTACTACATCCTTTACTTCCGTTTCAAATACTTCTCCGCTATTGAAAAGATTTTCTAGATTTGCCCATGCCTTTTGGGCGTCTACTTTTCTTTTTGATAATACAAGGGCGTCCTCTTCAACCTTTAATACCTCAAGTTCTAATTCGTCGCCTTCAGAAACAACATCAGAGGCTTTTTCAACATGAAGGCTAGAAAGCTCACTGATTGGAATAATCCCATCATGTTTACTATCTTGAATATTTACAATAACCTGTTTTTCTTCTACCTTCGTTACTTGTCCAGTGACTTTATCACCGACTGTATAATTTTTCACTTCTACATGGTTCATTTCTTCCGACATATGTATTCCTCCTTAATCCAATTACTGCTAAATAAATTATATAATATCAAAATGATAAACGAGTGAATATTCTAATAAAATCTCTTTTTATTAACTTCTTACAAATAGCGTTTTTTGTCAAGCAGAACCTATCGGTGCTCTTTAATAAGTTTATGGATTTCTGACATTATTAATTCAGTCACCTGTTCCGCAGAGGCCTTGGCTGCCCTTATTTCCCCCATTGCAATCGGCTTTCCATAAACCACCTTTAACGTTTTCAAAGTTTTATACGGTCCAATTATGGCGCATGGGACCACATCTGCTTCTGTTCTTAGGGCAAAAAAACCCGCTCCCGATAGACCTTTGCCGATTTCACCCGATTTACTCCTTGTCCCTTCAGGAAAAAGCCCGAACACATTTCCGTCTTTTAATACCTTTAATCCAGCTCTTAATGATTCCCTGTCTCCTTTCCCCCTTTTTACTGGGAAAGCGTTGCACTTTCTTACGATATTACCCAATACAGGAACCTTGAATAATTCTTCCTTTGCCATAAAATGGACAGGTCGAGGAGCCGTAATACCAACAACTAAAGGATCAAAATTATGAATATGATTTGTACAAAGCAGCACCCCGCCATCTTTAGGGAAATGCTCTAATCCACTAACTTCAATTCGATACCACGGTTTAAAAACACCAGCAACTACTGATCTTGCAAACGAATAAAACGTCACACTTCCCCAACCCTTTCATGCACGAGAGCCATAATTTTTTCTACTACTTCGGGGATCGTCAAAGATGTTGTGTCAATTTCAATTGCGTCGTCTGCTTTTTTCAATGGTGCAAATTCCCGTTCAGAGTCTATTTTATCACGACGGGCGATTTCTGCCTTTAATTGTTCTAAATCGGAAGGAAAGCCTTTTTGGAGATTTTCTGTATGTCGTCTTTCGGCTCTTTCTTCTACACTGGCAAGTAGAAAAACCTTTACTTCCGCATTTGGAAGCACATGTGTCCCTATGTCCCTGCCATCCATCACGACCCCTCCGTCTACGGCAAAGGATTGCTGCATTCTGACCATTTCTTCACGGACCTTTTGGTGCTTAGCCACAATTGAAACGGAATTTGTAACTTCTGATGAACGAATTGCTTCCGTTACTTCTTGATTATCTAGAAACACCAATTGACCCTTAGGTGAAGGGAATAGTTCTAATTTTGTTGCTAATAGAGTGTCTAATAGTGAGTTTTCATCTTCTAAGTTAAGGTTATGAACCAGTGCTTTATATGTTAGGGCACGATACATTGCACCAGTATCTATATATATGTAGGATAACTTTTCTGCCACAACTTTTGCTACTGTACTCTTACCCGCTGCGGCAGGTCCGTCAATTGCGATTGATAATTTTTTTTCCATAGATCCTCCTAAGTTACTCATGTTCGTCTGATACACTCTTATTTATTTTACCATAAGAAAGCTGACTGCCTCTTTTTTTTAGGCTCTTTTCTTAAACTTTGTTGCTTTTTGTTACCAAATTTAAGTTTGTAGCTAAAGGTCTCAGAAAATCACATAATTTTCATTAGAAAAGAGCCAGCAAACTAAATTCAAAAGCACAAAATAACTGTTGTCACGTTAAAATCGGCTTTAAGATTTTAACAACAATCTTTAAGAATACAGCCTTTTTTAGCATTTTTATATTTGATTTTCTTTTATACTTTTCCCACTTTGAGAATAAAAAAAAAGCAGGAATCCTGCTTTTCAATCACTAAAGGTTTGTAGAATCTCGGTAAATGTATTTTCATTTACACCCTCGTATTTTGTTAACTGTTCTAATTGAGGAAAAATATCTAGTTGGTGCAAGAATAGCTGAGCGAAAAAAAGAAAGATAAATTGGATTATAATTACCTTTATTAATATTCTTTCTACAATTTTCATACCATCACTCCAAATTCCAATTATTACTATTATTGGAGTGATGGCATAATTTTATTCGAACACCTTATATAACCTCGTCGTAGACTTCTTCGGCATTTTTTAATTTTTCTACTTCTTCTTCGACACCGTCTACAGCATTAATAAAGATTCTATAGGAGTCGTCACCAATTGTTCCTAGAAATTCGTAACATAATACTTCTTTGTTTAGATCGTTAACAATAACCGCTTGTCTCTCTTCCATTACTTTAAAGTTTGAATTTACCTTAGCTCGAGCTTGTTCACTGGTTAGTACTGGTTTTTCAATTTCTCTTGCGTCATTTAATGATTTTAAATAATCCTCTGCCGAGAAACCAATGATGTTGCCATTATCCAGTGCCACTTCTACTTTTATAGCCTCAGGATAAATTCTGATATTGTTTTCTTTGGTGACAAAATTAAATACACCAGTATTATCGTATTGAGTACTCTCAAACAACTCTAGATTTTTATATCCATTCTCTTTTAGAAATGCTGCAGCTCTAAGATTTGCATCGTTTAAACTAATTTTCTGCTGTGTAACATCTCTATGGTTAATAAACCATATTGGATACCCTGCTTTTTTGGTAATATCCATGCTTCCCTCTTGACCAGTTTTCTTATTTCTTATCGAAATACTATAAAAACCGTAATCTGATCCTTTACCATTCTCAGTTACTTTAACCTCAGCATTCCCATCAAATTTCATATATTTTTTAGCAATGCTGATGGCTTCTTTTTCAGAAATGGTCTTTCCTTTAATTTTCTTAAAATTATCGTCCTTCTTTTGCATGTTCGTAAAGCTCGGACCAAAGTCACTTTCATCATAACCGGATACAGTTTTTTCAACTGTTTTAAATCCATCAATAATGGTATTGTCGGTTTGTTCTTTTCCCGAAGCTAACGCAAGTTCAACGTCCATCCAGCGAAGATTATTTTCTAACACCATATGCTGTACTTTACGCAGTTCATTCTGAATATCACCAGATTGCTTGTACAGAACCTTTAAGGTTTCATACTCCTCTTCTGATAATGGTTCTTTATCCAAATCTCTTACCGCTGTTTGATAACTAAACTTTCCGATTTTAGATAAAAACTCTTCTGTTTTATTGAATGGTAGCAATGTTAGCGGCAGTTGTCCTACATCACTATGTGCTTCAGAGGTTAGTCTCCAAACTTCAACTAGTGAAGGGGATAAAGAATGCCTAGAATTCATCGCAAGAGTGGTTCCAATCTTATCGTGAAGTATATCCATTTGATAAGTAAGATCATGAAAGGCACGTTGATAATTATTTTCAGCATTTAATAAAATCGCATTTTTCTCCCGATGTTCTTGATATCCCCAGTAGGCTGTTCCCGCCACACCCAGTGCTAGAACACCAATAATTATTCCTCTTATCATCCTTTTCACCCCTCTATTCGCAAAAAATATGTTTCCCAATTCGTTTGATTTGTGGTCTTGACCAAATCCACTTGCTAGTAGCTGTTGCCGGATTAAAATAATAAAGGGCTTCGCCAGTAGGATCAATACCATTAATCGCATCTAAAACTGCTTTTTTAGCTGTTTCATTCGGAGTAAGCCAAATTTGCCCATCAGCGACAGCAGTAAAAGCGCCGGGTTCGAAAATAACTCCTGATACTGTGTTAGGGAAGGAGGCGCTATTTACCCTATTAAGGATAACAGCTGCTACCGCCACTTGACCTGTATATGGTTCACCCCTGGCTTCTCCATAAACAGCATTAGCCATCAATTGTATATCATTACTTGAGAATCCACCTGGAGTATTAGCGGCAGTTGGTTTCGTTGGTGCAGCTTTAGGAGCAGGTGCAGCCGGTTTTGGACTAGGTGCTTTAGCTGCAGGTGCCTTACCTGCAGGTTCCTTGGCAGGCGCTTTAGCTGGTGCATTTGGCTGTGGTGCACTCTGCTTTTTTTGGTCTACTCCACCGTAATGTGTAAATTTATTGCCTTTATTGATTTGTTCCTTTACGAATTGTTTATTATATTTACTTGCTTTGACCAATTTTGCCTTTGTTTCCGTTCCTGCTAGACCATCGATAGGTAACTCGAACTCATATTGAAAATTCCTTAATGCCCAATAGGTGCTCCAACCGAACACACCATCAATTTTCTTATTGTAAAATCCCAAAAACTGAAGTCTAGATTGAAGTTCGATGACATCATCTCCAACGGCACCTTGTTGGATAACCTGATTAGAGAATGCAAATGCCCTGTTGTTCTCTAGAAACGTAAATGGCATTATACAAAGGGAGATTAAAATTGGAATAGTCAATTTTACGATTTTCTTCTTCATGGTAAAGTAACCCCCAGTTGTAAATCTTTTTAGATGTAAGCCTATTTTTTGTCTTAATGGCAAATTTATTCAAAAAAAATCCCCTTCATTTTAAGAATGAAAGGAATTTTGAGTTGAATATTGTTTTTTCTTATGGTTGGTCGTTAATATTCTCGCTATCTTAACCTTCCTTAAACCAAACCACCAAAGAAAGATCATAAAAGGTAAAATAATATATAACCAGTTTTCTTGTGAGATTAAAATGTAATCATAAAATCCATGAAGAATGAATGGGAATAGCAAAGAGATTATTATCCATTTTGCCTTTTTTCCTTCGGTAAATTTTGCTTTACCAATGTAAAATCCCATAATGACTCCAAATAGAGCATGGCTGGATACAGGCAGAAGCGCCCTTGCCATCGCATGTTCGATTCCATTGGCAATTAAATAAAAAATATTTTCAACGGTGGCAAAACCAAGTGATACTGCCACTCCATACACAATTCCATCGAATGGCTCATCTAACTCGACGTGCTGGTAAATAGCATAAAAAAGGATAAACCATTTGAAGAATTCTTCGAGTAAACTTGAGGAGAGGAATGCTTCAATAAATCCAGATTTGATAATATTCTCCGTATGAAGTACATGCTGAATAAACATGATTGGAAACACTAGCAGAGCCCCAAACATGAAGGTTCTTAAAACTACGGATATAGGCTCTGACTCATACTCATCTTTTAAATAAAAATAACTTAATAAGGCCAGTCCGGGGGCAATACCGGCTGATAATATTCCCAGCATGGTTAATCCTCATTTCAAATCAATTCGTTACTTTAATCCTAACATGATATTGTCATTAATTAAATGAAAGATTATATCCATTTATTAATTGCCCGTTAAAAATTTATTTTCTCTATTCCGCTGGCAAGTGCTACTGCTAATTTAATTCTAGCCTTTTTGGAGTCATTATCACTGCCAAGGATGACACCCTTATTATAAAGGTCATAGGCACTGCCTTTATAGTCATAAGTTGTATACACAGAACCTTCTTCCGCGCTAGTTGTAATTACTAAGACGATTCCTTCGGCAAGTGATTTTTCTATTTCCTCCATCATTTGAGGTGCTACTTGACCTCGTCCAACACCTTCAAGGATGATTCCTTTTACCCCGGATTCTCTGGCAGCTTTAATAAATTTACCATCAGCACCAATATAACATTTTACGATCTCTACTTGAGGTACTGGTGATTTGATTGCAAAATATTCACGCTTTATTGGCTTTTGAAAGATTTGAACAACATCATTATCGATAATTCCCAGGTAGCCAAACCCAAATACATTAAATCCCTGAATATTAGAGGCATGTTCTTTCTTTACATACCTTGCAGCAAATATACGTTCATTAAATACGACGACAGCACCAGCATTTAGTAAATCCTCTGAACAGGCTGAATAAATAGCATGTCTCAGATTAATGTAGACATCACTTCCTAAGTCTTCTGGCGACCGCTGCGATCCAGTAATTACAACAGGACGTGGATCCTTAATGGTTAAATCGAGAAAGTAGGCAGTTTCTTCGAGAGTGTCTGTACCATGCGTTACTACCACCCCCGAAACCTTATCATCCTCATAATATTTTTCAATTTTATTCTTCAATACAACTAAATCTTCAAAGGTAATATGTATGCTTGCCTTTTGAAAGACAGATTCGATGATAACTTCAATATCATTAGGAAGATTACACATCGCAGCAAGCTCTTCCCCGGTAAGTTCGCCTGATGCTAATTTCCCAGACTCTTTATTTGGTTTACTGGCAATGGTTCCTCCAGTTGTTAACAATACAACCTTTTTCATATATTTTTCACCCTTTTATCAAATTTTCACCCTAATTTGTTTTTTTCTCGGATTGATTGTGCAATAAGAGCACCATGAAACCTGCCATTTTCAATAAATATTTCGTTTGCATTATTACCCGCTGCGATGACACCTGCGATGAATACTCCCTCCACATTCGTTTCCATTGTCTCAGGGTTGAAAAATGGTCTGCCGGTTTCCTCATCTATTTGTATTCCCATTGTTTTTAAGAATGAGTGGTCTGGTCGATAACCCGTCATCGCAAACACAAACTCGTTATAAATAGACTTTTCTTCACCATCCTTTTTATACCGTACCTGATCTTCCGTTATTTCAATAACATGAGCACCAAATTCCATTTTAATGATTCCATTTCGTACTAACGCCTCAAATTCTGGAAGAATCCACGGCTTTATGCTCGGTGAATATTCTTTTCCGCGGTATAAAACGGTCACTTTGGCACCTGCTTTCACAAGTTCAAGTGCTGCATCCACACTAGAGTTCTTTCCTCCTATGACACATACTTCCTTATCAAAATAAGGGTGTGCTTCTTTAAAATAATGAAACACCTTCCGCAAATCTTCCCCAGGAACATTCATGTAATTTGGATGATCATAGTAACCTGTAGCAATTACAACATACGACGCTTGATAGATTTGTTTGTCCGTAACTACGTGAAACCCTTCTTCTACTTTCATCACTTTTAATACTTGTTCAAAAGAGTTGACACGCAGTTGTTTCCTCTTTACTACATCCCGATAATAGACAAGGGCTTGATTTCTTTTTGGTTTATAGCTTTCAGTAATGAATGGTACATCACCGATTTCTAGCTTTTCACTGGTACTAAAAAATGTTTGATGGGTTGGATAATGGTAGATAGCATTTACAACATTACCTTTTTCAACAATAAGAGGGTTAAGCCCAATTTCTTTAAAGGCAATGGCTGCTGCTAAGCCGCATGGTCCACCACCAACTATAATAATATCTTCTAATTGCAAATTGATCACCTCAATTTATTATTCCACAGGCTGTGTTAAATTTATCTGTTGATTTGCGCTCCACTAAGGAAAGCTTCTTTGAATAATCACCGCAGGGACAGGCGGTCTTTGCCTGTCACGAGGCACTTCGCGCACCTTAGGGTACTAACCGCCTCATCGACGCTTAAAGCGCCTGCGGGGTCTCCCCCTGCCCCGTCCTCCCGCAGGACATTGATTTACATCCTCGAATCCGCCCACGCACGAAGAAAATGCGATAGCATTTTCGAGGAGTCTTCGTGCCTTCCGCCCCAATCAACAGAGTGCCAAAATAAATAATCAGCTTTTAACACAGCCATTAAAAAACTCCTACCGTCATATGATAGGAGTTTTTCCAATTTGTTTCAATAGTAATGTTTTTAAATCCATCCTCTAAAACGGCTTGCCTCGGCCATTTTACGAACACCGACCATGTATGCGGCAAGGCGCATATCTACACGGCGAGTTTGTGCTGTTTCATAAATATTGTTAAATGATTTGACCATTACTTTTTCAAGTTTTTCTTCTACTTCTTCTTCTGACCAGTAATAACCTTGGTTATTCTGAACCCATTCGAAATAGGAAACAGTAACGCCGCCAGCAGAAGCAAGTACATCCGGGACTAGTAACACACCACGTTCTGTTAGTATTTCGGTTGCCTCTAGTGTAGTAGGTCCGTTAGCAGCCTCGACAACGATTCCAGCACGAATATTATGAGCATTATCAGCTGTAATTTGATTTTCTATCGCAGCAGGTACGAGAATGTCGCACTCAAGTTCTAGCAGTTCTTTATTCGAGATGGTGTTATTAAATAATTTTGTAACGGTACCAAAACTATCACGACGGTCTAAGAGATAGTCAATATCAAGTCCTTCCGGATCATATAAAGCACCATAAGCGTCGGAAATACCTACAACCTTCGCTCCTGCATCATGCATGAATTTGGATAAATAGCTTCCCGCGTTACCAAAGCCTTGAACTACAACCCTTGCACCTTCAATTTGGATTCCTTTTCTTTTAGCTGCCTCACGGATACAAATGGTTACACCCTTAGCAGTAGCAGATTCACGCCCATGAGATCCTCCTAGAACCAGCGGCTTACCCGTAATAAATCCTGGAGAGTTAAATTCATCTATACGACTATACTCATCCATCATCCAAGCCATAATTTGAGAATTTGTAAAAACATCCGGTGCAGGAATATCTTTTGTAGGACCAACGATTTGACTGATTGCTCGTACATATCCACGGCTTAATCTTTCAAGTTCTCTAAATGACATATCACGCGGGTCACAAATAATTCCACCTTTTCCACCGCCGTATGGAAGATCAACAATTCCACATTTTAAGCTCATCCAAATGGAAAGGGCCTTTACCTCTGTCTCCGAAACATTTGGATGAAACCTAATCCCACCCTTTGTTGGACCGACTGCGTCATTGTGCTGCGCACGGTAGCCGGTAAATATTTTTATTGAACCGTCATCCATTCTTATTGGAATTTTTACTGTCATCATACGTAAGGGCTCTTTTAAGAGCTCATATACTTCTTCAGGATAACCTAACTTTTCAAGAGCTTTATGTATAACGGTCTGTGTTGAAGTTAATACATTATTTTCTTCCTCTTGATTAGTTTTTTCATTACCTTTTTCGGCTACCATCCTGTAAACCTCCTAGAAAAATCACTTTAACAAATGTTGTCGCTTTCAGACACAAGTATACACGTTTAAATGATTTATGCAAGATGAAAAATTCACTATACACTATTTTTGAGTTATTTCTTGTAATCGCTTCCAGGGTAATTGAACTGGGGTTTTTGCTAAAACAAAAAAGGAGCGGTGGACTCCTATTTACATTTCCTCAAAGTATCAAAATCTATTTAAAATATTTTCGAATCGTTTCCACCGCTTTATCTTCGATGATTCGTTTTCCATATTCTTCAAGTACATGTGTACTAAGAATGGATGGATTACCGTACTCGGATAAAAATGCTGCAATTTTTTCTACTACAGAATTTTCAATGTTATTCATATTTAAGTAATATCGATTGTTATAAGAATATAAACTGCCGCCGCTTACGTTTAAAGCAAACAACCTATGTGAGAGCGCGATAATATCTTCTATACTTTCGAATTGATACAGCAGGTTTTCACAGCCTTCAACCCTTACTTGCATCTCTACAAAGCCATCAAATAAGACTTCTTCATCTTCAATATAATCGTCAACCGTTATAATCATAATCATTCCTTGAGCCTGCAAAGAAAAAATTTCAACTGCAACAGAACCCTGTATCTCAACATCAAATTCTTCACTTGCCTCCTCCAGCATATCGTGGAAAAGTTGATGCCATTTTATAGAATCCTTCCAAATATCATCCTTGGAAAGTCCCCTTTCCATTAAATCATCAGAGGTTAAAAAAATTTTTATCTTATTGACCGTTAAGCGTTCTAAGCGCATGCTCTTTTGCCCCCTGCCGTGACATAACTCTTATCCCTAGTGTATGTCAATGGCTTTGGTTGGTGCTTTGTCTAAAATACCATCCGTTCCATTAGCCACATTTCCCATTCATTTATGGTTTGTCCAAAAATGAAGGAGGAGTATTGTTCATTATCAGACGGTTTCATGGTAGTTACTGCCTTACCTCCAAGTCCAATGGTAATATCCTTATGTTTCATCGATATGTGATTAACCAGCACGAGTGCTTCTTTTAACTCTTCCTGGGCTTCACAACAGAAGATGATTAAATCAGGATGAATCATATCCATTATCTGATCATTCTCATCTTCTGAACTAAATTTACTTATACTTATTACTTGAACACCACGTTTTCGTAAATAAAAAGTAAACATTAGCATCTCAGTATTATCCATATCTACCGACCAGTTGATACAAATGGCTTTGTTCTGATGTACGTTAATAGGAAAACTGTGAATAATTATCGCAATCCTGGCTTTTATAAGCGAGGAGGAAAAAACCTTTTGTGCAGGTATTATTTTCCCTTCTCTGAAAGAATCCTCTATTTTCTTTAAAATCTGACTAAAGATATCAATGACCACTTTTTCCATTGTGAAAATACTAAACATATTATTAATAATTTCGTTTATCCTCTCTTGCTCAAAGTGGATTAAGGCTTCATACAGAGAGTCTGCCAAACTGATGAGCGGATTATCCTGCTTAAGGTTTATGGCTTCGGAATCCATCTGCGATTGATTGTGTCCCAGTAAGGAGACGGCCTGACTAATGGTAAACCCCTGGTTAACCTTCTTTATTAACCACTTTAGTATCTTGATATGCTCTTCTGTATATAATCGATGCCCAGCTTCATTTCTAATAGGTGCAATCATTTGATATCGTCTTTCCCATGCTCTTAACGTTCCTGGCTGAATCCCCAGCATTAATGCAGCCGCTTTTATATTATATTTACCTTCTTGGTCCGCCATCCTGTTTCCTCCGATAATTAACAAACCATTCTCGAGAAAATTAGCTGCCTTTTTTAATGGTAATTAAATGACACTGTGCAGGTGCCCCTAGTCTTAATGGAACCCCTGTCGTGCCGTAGCCATTACTAATTAAAATAGTCGTATTATCTAATTTTTCCACTTTCCCTTTTTTAAATGGACTGTAACCCAAAATATGTATTTGTCCTCCATGAGTATGACCACTTAGTACAAGACGAATATTATGTTCGGGCAATATTTTATCTGTAATATCTGGGAAGTGACTTGCCAATATTTTAAAGCTGTTATTGTCTGCATCTAACAACGCCAAGTCCAATCTGTCTCGTCCTTTACCTACTTCATCCACACCAAGCAAAGATAATTTATCGCCATTTTTAGATTCAAAGATAGCTGCAGTATTATCTAAAACTTTTATTCCATAATCTAAAAGTATGGCATCCAATTTACGAAAGTCAGTTTCATAATCATTATTGCCCCAAACAAAATATACTGGACCTACCTGTTTCAATTTCTCAAGGTTTTTCTTTACCCGTTCAAAAGGAACCTTCTTCTCCGTTAAATCTCCCCCAATAATTACCATATCAGTTTTCCCTTTAACTGCATTGATAATGTCATCTGAAATAAGGCGCTTATGTATATCTGAGATAAAAAAGATTGATACTGATCCGAACGACTCTGGAAAATCTTCAAAGGTCAGTTCATGAAGTACCACGTGATTTAGGAACGCTTCTTTTACCATAAATATGATTAAGGCCATTCCAAAAATTAAAAGTAAAACAAGTATAATAATCATTCAATTCCCCTTTTTCATTCTAAAGTGTTCTACGAAATCATACCATAAAGAAATCTAAAACTAAAAAGAACTAATGCTTGCTACGTTTTTTCTTTACTCCCTTCATTGTAAGTTTAAGAAACTCTTGTAATAGCTGTACAATGACGACTAATCCGAAGAATAAAGCTAATAAGGCAGCAAAAAATTCCAATGGATAAATAATTGGTCCGACCAAAATATCCGAAAGTTGTAATGGATAAGTAATTGGAAACCATTCAATAAATAAATATCCACACAGAAAAATAATAAATATCCGCCAGATTATCCTCAACACAAAAATCCCTCCCATACATTGTATGAGAAGGATTTCATTTCTTTCCATTTCGATATACTAATCTTCCTGTATACTTAAAATACGGAAACCTTGCTCTTCCAGTTTCTTTGTAAACCGATCAATATTATCTTTCTTTTCAACTTTCATAACAATTCTTCGAACTAATTTATCAGTTTCATCAAACGTTACGAGTGAAATAATATGTTCATGGAAGTGATGGGCAATTTCTGAAAGACGAGCGATTCGACCTTCTGTTTCTACCGATGTAAAGGCAATCCGTATACCAGGACGATTTACACCGAAAGCGCTCTGAAAAGTGGAGAGTACATCTGAGCGTGTGACAACCCCTAGGAATTTACGATTTTGATCAACTACAGCCAATAATGGAAAGTCTTTTAAATCAAGGAGTGTCTTTTCAAAAACTTCTTCGCCCAATAGGAACTTTTCTTGATGCGTAGCGATTTCTTTTACAGTGAAGCTGCTTAAATATTCATCTTTCTGTTTTTCAGATAAAAAGTAGTTTTCATAAATATTGTAACGTGTAACTACTCCTAAATACTTTTCCCCTTGTAAGACTGGCACACCATCAATCTGATTCGTCTCTAATTGTTCTAATGCAACACCCAATGTCGTATCTCCCTGTACCGTCACACAGGCATGATTTGGAATCATCATATTTTTTACAAACACTATCCATCACCTCTATGTAATATCCTACCTTTCCAATTATACTTCAACAAAACATTGAATTATCCTTTTTATTTCAAGGATTATGTCATGAATCTCAAAAATTCTCATATTTATTATTGATGTTTACTAAGGGAGGGAGACAATGTTTTCACATTATAAATCATACTGTCCCGTCGTCAGTCCATATGACCCCTGCAAACCAATACTTGAAAAAGTATATTCAACCCCGCCGAATCTTTATATCGGTTTTCAACCGCCAAATCTTCCACAATTCACACCACTTGAAGCCTTAAAAGCAGGGACTTTATGGAAGCCATTTTATGACCCTTACTTCAACCCTTTTGAGAAAGCAAAGGGGGGACTGCCACGATGAAACAAATTCCAGCCGAATATTATCAGATATTAGAGCAGCTTCAAGCCGTTGACTTTGTTTTAGTTGAACTACAATTGTATTTAGATACGCATCCGGACGATCTCGAAGCTATTAAGCAATTTAATCATTATGCAAAAGAGAGAAAAACCTTAAAAAAGGCTTTTGAAAGCCAATTTGGACCTCTTATGCAGTTTGGCAACAGCTACTCGGGACATCCTTGGAATTGGAACGATCCTCCATGGCCTTGGCAAGTTTAAAAGCGGAAGCACCTTGCTTAGGGACGACAGGCATAAGACGAGCCGGCATAAGACGAGCCAGCAGGAAGGTTGCTTTTTAACCTTCATGACGGATTGGCTTATGCCCCCGAGTCCCTAGGCGCTGGAGCTAGATAGTAATCTAATTTTATGCAAGGAGGGAATTTTTGCACATGTGGATATACGAAAAAAAGCTGCAATATCCAGTTCGCGTTAGTACTTGTAATCCAAGGTTAGCCAAATATTTAATTGAACAATACGGCGGGGCAGATGGTGAGCTTTCAGCAGCCTTACGCTATTTAAACCAAAGATATACTATACCTGATAAAGTAATCGGCTTACTCACGGATATCGGAACAGAAGAGTTCGCTCATCTCGAAATGATTGCAACGATGATTTATAAATTAACAAAAGACGCTACTCCTGAAATGATAAAAGCTGCGGGTTTAGAGGATCATTATGTTGATCATGATAATGCCTTATTTTACCATAATGCTGCAGGAGTTCCTTGGACAGCTTCCTATATACAAGCAAAAGGTGACCCAATTGCTGATCTATACGAAGATATTGCAGCAGAAGAAAAGGCAAGGGCCACCTATCAATGGATTATTAATCTAAGTGATGACCCTGATCTTAATGATGGTCTTAGATTCCTTCGCGAACGTGAAATCGTTCATTCACAGCGATTCCGCGAAGCAGTAGAAATATTAAAGGAAGAACAAGGAAAGAAGAAGTTCTTTTAAAAAATGGATGAAAGAAGCAGTTTAACGCTGCTTCTTATTTTTTTTCGTGATAAAGATTAATGTCATAGGTTTTTTTCATTACTTCAAAATCAACATGGCGATTTTTCCAATGCTCTTCTTTCTTCCAAAGATCCTTGCTGCGATTTACGATTTCACACCTTAATTCCTGATATTCTTTCTCCTTTTTATCTTTCTGCTGTCTTAGGACATTCATTGCTCCATACAGAATTGCTGTAATGGCAAACAGACCAATATTTATGGCATCACTAACAGAGGCAGAAAACATTGCAAAGAAAGAATAAGAGTATTGTTTTGCAATCATAAAATAAAAATAACTAAAAAATAAGAAAGCAAAAAGCAGCATAGAATAGATTGTTAGATAATGCCATCTTTTGACTGTATCAAACTTTATTTTCCTTTTTCGTACGTTTTCTAGCATTTGTTTCGTTGCCTCATCAGTATGCTCAAGTGAACGAATTGGTTTATCCATACTATCAACCACCTCTGTAACATAAATATGAACTTGTCCGATAAATTATGAAAAATTAAATAAAAAAAACCGATCAAAAATGATCGGCTACTTTTTTAATGGAATTTTTAAAACCTGCCCTAAATATATTTCATTACCTGACATGTTATTTGCTTTTCGGATGATTTCCTCTCCAGCTTTTGAATGATAATATTTCAAAGAAATTCGATAAAGATTTTCTCCCGGTTTAACCGTGTGATAAATGACTTGAGGCGCTGGTTCAACATTTTTATCAGTGCTTTGCCCACTAATAGTAGTAGGTTCAGAAGCTGGACTATCAATTGGAGTATCTTGGCTGATAGGCTTTTGAACTTCGATAGCCTCTTGATTCTCCTCCACTGGAGCATTTTCTTTTTCCTCTACCTTTGTTTCAACTGTACTTTCAGTGTCAGTTTTTTCAAAGTTTATAACTTCATATCCAGAAGAGTCACCGGTGACTTTCTCAGTCTTGCTGCCTTTTCCCTCCTCTAGATACGAGTAAGCACTAAAAATAACGATAGGAAGAAGAATAAAAAATAATACCAAGATACGAATGATTGGATACTTTACTTTCCATTTCGTTTTCTTTCTTTTTTCCCTATGAATTTGTTCTCTAGGAGGTAATTGGTCACGAACCTCAGTTGTTTCTTCATTAATTTTTTCAATTCGCCGTTTTAGCCGTTCCGCCTGGCTTCTAAAAGGTTCTTCTTTATTCATGAAGCAGCCCCTCCTGTTCATCGACATCTATGGTGTGTTTATATTTAATATAAAGCCCTAATAAAAAATCAATTGTAAAATGCATGATTATCGTAATGGCTAAATTGTTACTCCATTCATATACAGAGCCAATAAAAAAACTAAGAATTACAATATTAGAAAATAAAAACCAATTAAAAAGGTATCGATAATGTATGATAGCAAAAATAATGCTTGCAAAAATTAGTCCGACGTTTGTTTGGATGACACCACGGAAGAGCAACTCTTCACTGAATGCTACAAATGCCGCAATCCAGGCTATGTGAGTGACACTTCTATTTTTAAATATTCTTTCGTTCAAACCTCCATCGTCGTAAAAAGACTTCGGGAGTAATTTCATTAATAAAATATCAACAATGACTACAGCTGCACCCGCAGGAACACCAATCAACAAAATTCTTACATCGGTGAAATCAATTGTATGCAAATATGAAAATTGATCAAATAATAGAAGGCCTAAAATAAAAGTAATCACAAGAAGTATGATTTGGGTCATATATAGATGAGAGAGTAGTTCTCTATCGGTTAATCCTTTGATTAGTTCATTATATTTATTTTTCATTTACTCAACTCACGATTTAGTAGAATATTTGCTAAATAATCCTTCCACATTTCTTCTTTAACAGGATGACTTTGGATACTTTCATCTGCTTGGTAGTGTTCTAACTGAATACCACAAACATCGCAGCAATTCGATGCACTCCCCTTAACCGGCTCTTCATCAAAATAATCTAGTATTAAATCTCTTCTACATGATTCCGATTTAATCCACTTTTTTAAATAATGAATACTGTCCTTTTTGACCTTTAATCTGTCATTAACAAAGTCCTTCAAGCTCTGTTTTGCTTGTTCTAAATTGGAAAAGTTAAGAGGCTTTTTGATAAAGTCTTGAATAATCCGCCACTGAACCTCGGAGAAGCCCCCATTCTCTCTTAAATGCTGGTGCATTTCAAGAAAATGGTCATTCAGTTTTTCTTCCTTTTGAAAATATGAAAATAGCCAGTCAATTTGCAACTCAGACGGTAATTCGCCTTCCGCTAGCTGTATAGGAAGCTGTTCATCTCCTGGAGAATATAAAAAATAAGCAATACTGTCCTCACCATCGCGGCCTGCTCGACCAATCTCCTGTAGGTATGATTCAATTTGCATTGGCATATGGTAATGAATAATAAAACGAATATTTTCCTTATTAACTCCCATTCCAAAAGCACTTGTTGCACAAATAATATCGAGTTGTCCGTGGATAAATTGTTGCTGTATTAAAATTCTTTGTTCCTGGTCTAAGCCTCCATGATAGGCCATGGCTCTCGTAATCCCCTTGTCCGCTAATAGTGAGGCCATTTGTTCAGCAACCTTCTTGCTCGAAAAATAAATGATTCCCGGTTTCTGAAGCTGTCTAACTAATTGTATCAGTCGTGATTGTTTATCATAATAGTTAGGCACCTCTTCAATATAAAAAGCGATATTAGGCCGGTCTATCGTTGATTCAATCTTGGTAAAATTCTGTAAGTCGAGAGATTGAATAATATCCTCTCTAACCTTTTTGGTTGCTGTTGCTGTTAAAGCGAGGGTTAAGGGATTCCCTAGTTGTTTCCGGTATTCTCCTAACTTGGAATATTCCGGGCGAAAGTCGTAGCCCCACTGTGAAATACAATGTGCCTCATCTACTACAAATAATGAAACAGTAAGAGCCTGCAGCCTGTTCATAATAATAGGCAAGCTTAACATCTCTGGAGAAACGAAAATATATTTGTATTTTTTTAAATTACGTAATACGTATCCTCTCTTCTTGGCGTCAAGAAAAGAGTTCAATGCAATCACCCTTTTCTCGCCAAACTTCATTAATTGTTCCACCTGATCCTGCATAAGTGATAACAGAGGAGAAATGATTAAGATTTGACCATCAAGACAATACCCCGGAAGTTGGTAGCATAAGGACTTACCAGTGCCTGTTGGAAGCATTGCAATCGTGTTGTTCCCTCCAAGCAGAGAAGAAATCACTTCCTTTTGCCCCGCTTTAAAGGTTTTGTATCCAAAATACTTATTCAGAAGATTTTCTAATTCCATTATCTATCACCATACTTTGCAAGAACGAGTCTGATTTGAAAGTAGGAAGCTGAATTTAAAGTGTTCCTAATTACCTTAAGCTGCCTAGTAGATTCTTGCCTTGAAATTTCTAAGATCTTAAGCTGAATATCTTCATCTACATATTCGTTAATGGAAAAATTTTTAACATTCAAAGCAAACTCTACTAAATGGTCTTCAATCGTACTTATTTTTAAATTCCGAATGCTTGCGATTTCCTCAGCGGTAAAGCCTTGATTTAAAAGCGCCAGCGTTTTACGAGCCGAAAGTGTTAAGGAATCCTTTTGGTCTAAATTAGCAAGCAGTGATGCTAACACTTTAAAGCGAGAAGGATCACTTTCAACAAAATGAAGTAAACAATGAATTGAATTGATAAATTCGAGATGATAGTGTATTAAATCTATATCTAATTCTTTGGCAATTTGGGACGATGTTCTTCCAATTTGCTTGTATCCCGTTAATCGGAATATCAAGACCTCTGGATTAACATCCCTTGCTTGTTCTAGAATTTCCACTAATTCGGAAAAAAGGAATTCTCCCAGCGCTTGCTTTGGTACAGGGGTAGACTTTAGAAAACCCTTTAACCAGTTATGAACTTCCACATTTTTTTGAATTGGGATATATTTCGTTTCTTGGAATGTAAAATTTGAAGTTACTTGTACTAACAGTGAGAGTCTTTCCCAAACTAATATAGTAAAGGGTTGATATCGCCAACCATTCACATAATAAGGCTGTGCATTATTTAATAAATAATCTTCACCTGATGAGGTAAGTAGAAATCTTTGTTCCCCGCATGATTCAACCAGTTTTTCTTCAAGTAAGTGGTTGAAAATTCCCCCAAAAGATTCACGGGTTAATGGTTCAAGAATTCGAAAGTACCTTTTTAGTGAAAATAAATGTGCATCCTGAAGTGTTTGCGACGACTTTTTTCCATTTAAAAGGTGATAGATGGAATAAATTGTTCGTTCACCATTTAATTGCTTTAAACAATATAACAAAATGTTTTCAATTTTACCCATTCCATTCCACCACTTTTTGCTCATAATCGACAAAATCACCTATTTTTCTATCCCTTATTCTATCATGAAACTGACGGTCATGTTGCTAAAAATTGTGGAAGATTAGGGGAATCCAAATCCTAAAGAGCATTTTTCTATTGAAAAGTTACTCACAGAGTTTTACAATAGGAATGAGTAATGCGTTTCCATAATATATGGAAGGTAGTAAGTTATTTTATTGGGAGGTTTTTTTTCATGGCAAAGTATACGATTGTTGACAAAGAAACTTGCATTGCATGCGGAGCATGTGGCGCAGCAGCACCAGACATTTACGATTATGATGATGAGGGTATTGCATTTGTAACTCTTGATGATAATGGGGGTATTGTTGAAATCCCTGATGTTTTAATTGATGACATGATGGATGCTTTTGAAGGCTGCCCAACAGATTCAATTAAAGTTGCTGACGAGCCGTTTGACGGCAACCCAACAAAATTCGAATAATATTTTGTCATTAAAATATTGTTAAGCTGCTACCCCCGCCCACTTAGGCGGGGGTTATTTATTTATCTGAACAAAAAAGAAACCAGCTTACACCTGGTTTCTTTGCTTTTAGACACTTTTTACAATTGTTAATTTATTTATCCATGACTGCATTCTAATGAATAACAGCATAAATATCGAAGACATCATTATGCCTTTAATTATATTAAAAGGTAAGATAGCCGGTACGACTAAATTACGCATGTCAGGGAACTGCAACAGCGAAGTATAAGCCGGTAATATAAACAAGTAATTTAAAACGCTCATCATTACCGCCATAATAAGGGTTCCGACAATGAGTGCAAGTGTCATTCCTTTTCTGGTTTTCATTTTGTTGTAAACATAGTAAGTAGGCAGCACAAACAAATTACCAGCTAGAAAATTGGCAATATGCCCAACCGGAATACCCGTTGCACTTCCAGTAGCCACATAATTAAGTGCATTTTTGAAAAACTCTACCAATATTCCTGCAACAGGTCCAAAAATTAAAGCTGCAATTAATGCTGGGATATCGCTAAAATCAATAAATAAGAAATTTGGGAATGGCGGGAGCGGGAAGTTTATCAGCATTAAAAGATATGCGATACTGCTCAGCATTCCAATTGATACAATTGCTTTGACACTCATTTTTTTCTTCAATTTTTCCTCTCTCCTTTTTGATCCATCAAGTTAGGAAGAGAGGTTCAGCAGCTTTTAAGGTGTCCAGTAAAATAAAAAACCTCAAGAATTATATCTTGAGGGAGTTTACAAAGGCACTCTTAATAAACGTTCAAAATACCAGCATTTTTTGAACGTCGCAGAACCTCCATCTTCTCCCATCCAGACTATACTGTCGGCTTTGGAATTACACCAAATCCTGCCATAAACGGCTCGCGGGCTCAAGAGTTTTACTCTAATACCGCCGATCGGGAATTTCACCCTGCCCCGAAGATAGATCGATATTTAATTCCTTTTTAATTATACTAATAATAATTAGTCTTGAAAAGAAAAAAGCGCTAACCCATCTGTGAGGTTTAGCGCGGTGTGAGTTATTTATGGATAACTAAAATTTGTTTAGGCATGATAAGATCTGATTTTAGTTGATTCACTTCCTTTAGCTTTTCAACTGTAAGATTACTTTTCTTTGCGATGGAAGTTAGTGTGTCTCCTGCTTGTACAATATAATGGGATTTATCGCCATTTACATTGATACTAGCTACTAAGCTTTCTGTAGTACTAGCCATACCACCTTTTACTGCCACACCCACCTCAGCATTGCCAAGAAGCCTTTCAGGATCTATAGCATTTTTCTTATCATACGTCCATTCAATTTGATG
>JAPSKD010000247.1 GCA_031177865.1 Bacillus sp. (in: firmicutes)
GTGTTTGTAATAATTGGTCAATGTTTTCATTTGTATAGGAATACCCAGTATGGTGAAGAACCGTACACCCTTTTGCTAAACCTAGCGAAGCCAGACCATAATCTTGCGTAATGATGATATCTCCCATTTTGGCTAACTTCATAATCCGATAATCCGCAGCATCAGCTCCCGAATCAACATAAATGGTTTCTACGCCTACTGGTTGTTTGGCACTCGAAAAATGAGAAAAGCTAGTAACAAGAATAACAGGAATTTCAGCATTCGTACCTTCAGAGATAATAATATCTTTTACCGGACAAGCATCTGCATCAACATAAATTTTCATCATTATCTCTCCTGTAACTATCATTTAGAATTGCCATTTAGAAAAACTCTTGATTAAGGGATAGTGCGATTTAGTCATTTCCACCTTATTAAGAAAATATACAACATTTAGAGGTGGATAAAGAACAAGAAAAGTATATCACGCTAACGACTAGGTTAGCGTGGATTTTTTTGCAATTATAAATATTAATATCTTTAATTCGAGATAATTTACTTGACGGTTCTTAAGAGTAAGATATATATTGGTTACATAAAGTAACTCATGTAACAAAAATAACTTAATAACAAAAGTTACATGAAAAATAATTATAAATTAATGAAATCATTAAGGAGTGAACTTTATGATTGAAGTAACTGTAAAGCTAAATTACAAAGGAAAAAATTATCAAACAAATGTGATTGTAAGAAAGGATACTCCAGATAATCAAATCTTGCAGATAGCAAGGGAACAAGTTACAAAACAATGGACAAATTATCATTGAGGAATCCAGCTGTAATTGAAAGGGGATAATACCTTGATGGAAAAAAAAGAAGTTGGCGAAAAAGCTGTAGAGTACGTAAAAGACGGAATGATAGTGGGACTTGGTACAGGTTCTACCATATATTATTTCATTTCTAAGCTTGGTGAATTGGTCAAGCAAGGACTATCAATTAAAGGAGTCCCTACTTCTAAGCAGACAGAAAAATTAGCAATAGAGCTCGGTATCCCACTTGTTTCGTTCCAAGAGATTGAGCAAATTGATGTATCGGTTGATGGAGCAGATGAAGTTGACCTAGATTTAAACCTCATTAAAGGTGGTGGCGGTGCCCTTTTAAGAGAGAAAATAATTGCAAAGGCGGCTAAAACTTTTATTGTCGTTGCAGACTCTTACAAAAATGTAGATACATTAGGAACTTTTCCACTGCCAATCGAAGTAGTGCCATTTGGATATGAAATGACCATGAAGTACATTCGAGAGCTTGGAGGTAATCCAATGCTGCGCCAAAGGCGAGGAACCCCTTTTCTTACTGACAACGGTAACTATATTATCGACAGCAGCTTTCAAGAAATTAACCAGCCAGAAGTATTAGAGAAAAATCTAAACCTCCTACCTGGTGTGGTGGATAATGGATTATTTGTAGGAATGGCGGATGCTGTTATTACCATTGTTGATAACAAACTTGTAACGAAAGCCCGAAGATAGATAGAGGAGAAACTAGTTTTCGAACATGGGGGAGGAAGAATAATGGAATCAATGACTTTTGTCTTATTTGGAGCAACAGGGGATTTAGCAAAAAGAAAAATTTTCCCGGCTCTATACAACTTGTATGTAGATCAAAAATTACCACAGTCCATTTCCATAATTGGGCTTGGAAGAGGGGAACTTTCACACTCTGATTTTCAAGAAAAAGTAAAAGAATCAATTTTGGACTTTTCACGACGCCTAGATCATGAGGCTGAAACTATGGGCGAATTTTTAGATTACTTCCGCTATAGTAAATTGGATGTGAACCGTGAAGAGGATTATCAATCATTACTACAGTTAGTGAGGCAGCGTGAAAAGGAACTTCATTTAGAAGAAAATCGCATGTTTTATCTTTCGGTTGCACCAGAATTTTTTGACAAAATTGCCCTAAACATTAAAAACAATGGCCTTGGTGAGACAGCTGGGTGGAAACGCTTAATCATTGAAAAGCCATTTGGTCATGATCTTCAATCTGCACGGACACTTAATGAAAAACTAAGTCGTGCCTTTGAAGAAGAGGAAATTTATCGGATTGACCACTACTTAGGCAAACCGATGGTTCAAAATCTAGAAGCCTTGTCTTTTGCAAACCCGATTCTACAGTCCTTGTGGAATAAAGAACATATTGCAAATGTTCAAATTACCGCGAGTGAAACAGTTGGGGTAGAGAAAAGAGCTGGATACTACGATCGGGCTGGAGCAATACGTGATATGGTTCAAAACCATATGCTGCAAATGCTGATGATGACTGCTATGGATACACCTAAAGAAATAAACGCAGCAGAAATTAGAAGAGAGAAACGGAAGGTCATGGCCTCACTTCGTTCCATAATTAAAGAAGATGTTCATTACGATATTGTTCGTGGGCAATACATTTCAGGAGAATTAAAGGGACAGAAAGTTCCAAGCTATAAAGAGGAGCCAGGTGTAGCTTCTGCTTCCACTACGGATACCTTTGTGGCTGCTCGACTGTGGATAGATCATCCATCATGGACCGGGGTTCCCTTTTACATTCGCACAGGAAAAAGAATGAAGGAAAAATCTACACGAATTGTAATTGAATTTAAAAATCAGGAAAACATTTCTTATAAAAATAATCAAATGAACCCTAACTTATTAATCATCGAAATCAATCCAGATGAAAATATTTCTTTCCAATTAAACAGCAAAAACCCATTGAATAATGGAAAGGTTGAACCTGTAAGGATTAATTTATCGAATGATCAAATAAGCCTAGGGGTCCCTGAAGCATATGAAAGACTTATTTATGATGCAATAAACGGAGATTCTACCTTCTTTGCTCATTGGAAGGAAGTTGAATTGTCATGGGAATGGGTGCAGCCCATTTTAAATGCTTTTGAGGAAAATCTAGTACCACTTCATGAATATCAATCAGGTTCCTTTGGTCCCGCTGCTTCTGATTCCTTACTATTGGAAAATGGCTTTAAATGGTGGCTGGATGAAAAACTTCAAGAAAGCAAGGAAAAAGTACACAACTAAGAATATCTAGGAGGAAGTAACAACGATGTCACAAAACATTGAAAACCTTTCAGTTTCTACTATTCGAACGCTATCTATTGATGCCATTAATGCAGCAAATTCAGGTCATCCGGGTCTCCCGATGGGGGCAGCACCAATGACATATGCATTATGGGCGAAACATCTGAATCATAATCCTGAAAACCCGAAATGGTTTAACCGCGACAGATTTGTTTTATCTGCGGGACATGGATCAAGTTTGCTGTATAGCATGCTTCATTTAGCTGGATACAATGTAACCATGGAGGATTTGAAAAATTTTCGGAAGTTAAATAGCAAAACACCTGGGCATCCTGAATTCGGTCATACAGCTGGCGTAGAGGCAACTACAGGTCCATTAGGTCAAGGGATTGCCAATGCTGTTGGAATGGCGATGGCAGAAGCTCATTTAGCAGCCAAGTTCAATAAAGAGAGGTACCCGGTAATTGATCACTACACATACGCGTTAGTCGGGGATGGTGACTTAATGGAAGGTATTTCCTATGAAGCCATGTCGATGGCAGGCCATATGAAACTTGGGAAGCTAGTTGTTTTATATGATTCAAATGATATCTCGCTAGATGGGGAATTAAACGCTTCATTCTCTGAAAATATTGAGAAAAGGGCAGAATCAGCAAACTGGCACTATTTGAGAGTAGAAGATGGAAATGACCTTGAAGCCATTTCTAATGCAATCGAAGCAGCCAAACAAAAAGCCGACCAACCAAGTTTGATTGAAATCAGAACCATTATTGGATATGGCAGCCCAAAGGTAGCAGGGACCAATAAAGCACATGGTGCGCCACTGGGAGCTGAAGAAGGAAAAGCGACAAAACAAGCCTATAACTGGCTCTATGAAGAAGATTTCTATGTACCAGAGGAAGTAAAGGAGCATTTTGTACAATTAAAGCATGAGGGAATCGATACTGAACAAAACTGGAACAACTTATTCCAATCTTATAAGGAAGCATATCCAGAGTTAGCTAATCAATTAACAGATGCTATAAATGGAAAAGTTCTTATCGATACAAACGATTTATTAACGTTTGAAACTGGGAAAAGTATATCAACACGAGTTGCCAGCGGAGAAGCAATCAACCATTATGTGAAATCTGTTCCAGCAATCTTTGGCGGAAGTGCAGACCTTTCTCATTCTACAATGACAGAAATTAAAGGTGAAAAAATGTACGTGGTTGAATCATACGGTGCGCGTAATGTTTACTTTGGTGTCCGTGAACATGCGATGGGAGGAGCAGCGAATGGAATGGCCTATCATGGCGGGGTGAAACCTTTTGTAAGTACATTCTTTGTTTTTAATGATTATCTCCGTCCGTCAATACGTCTAGCGGCACTATCAAAGCTTCCTGTGATCTACGTATTTACACATGATTCCATTGCAGTAGGTGAGGATGGTCCAACACATGAACCGGTTGAACATTTGGCAGCACTTCGATCCATACCAGGATTAACCGTGATAAGACCAACGGATGCAAATGAAACAGCGAGTGCTTGGGCGTATGCGCTTCAGCAAACAGAAGGACCAGTTGCGTTGATCCTAAGCCGCCAAAACTTACCGGTGTTTAATGAAACAAAAGCAAACCTAGAGAACCTTTCTAAAGGAGCATATGTCCTGGAAGAGACAAATTCAAATCCAGATGTCATTTTAATAGCTACCGGATCCGAAGTATCCTTGGCAGTGAACGCAAAAGCAGAACTTGAAAGAGAAGATATTTCGGTTCGTCTTGTTTCTATGCCAAGTTGGGAATTATTTGGCCAGCAATCAGAGGAATATAAAGAAACGGTACTCCCTTCTTCTCTATTAAAACGAGTAGCCATTGAAATGGGGATTTCACTTGGATGGGAACGGTTTGTTGGATTTGAAGGAAAAATATTATCCATTGAAACATTTGGTGCTTCGGGTGATGGAGCTGCAGTCATGAAGGAATTTGGATTTACTACTGATAATGTAGTACGAATCACAAAAAGTGTTTTAAATCCTTCCTAAGAAGGTAGGATTACAAAAATAAATATTCAAACTGTTGGAGGGAAACATAATGAAGGTTGGACTTATTGGTTTAGGAAAAATGGGATTAAACTTAGGACAAAATTTATTGGATCACCATCACGAGGTAGTAGCATTTGATGTGAATCCAAGTGCAGTAGACAATATGAAACAATATGGAGCAACTGGTGTATCAAGTTATAAAGAACTCATCCAGTCTTTGGAGCATCCAAGAATTGTATGGATTATGGTCCCACATGCAGTGGTTGATTCCGTTATCGGTGAAATTTTACCCTTTTTAGAAAAAGGCGATATTGTCGTTGAAGCTGGTAATTCTCACTATAAGGAATCGATTCAACGCTACAATGAATTAAAGGAAATAGGCGTGAGCTTTATGGATGCAGGTACCTCAGGCGGTATGGAAGGGGCTCGAAATGGAGCTTGTTATATGATTGGCGGTGATCCAGAAGCATGGGAAGTAGTACAACCTCTTTTCAACGATACAGCTGTTGAAAATGGTTTCTTATATGCTGGTAAAGCAGGAAGCGGGCATTTCTTAAAGATGGTTCATAATGGAATCGAATATGCAATGATGGCTGCTATTGGAGAAGGCTTTGAAGTACTGGAAAAAAGTGAATTTGATTTTGATTATGAAATGGTCGCAAGAGTTTGGAATAATGGATCCGTTATTCGTTCATGGCTGATGGAATTAACAGAAAATGCATTCTCAAAATATCCAAATTTAGAAGAAATTAAAGGGATTATGCATTCCTCTGGTGAAGGAAAATGGACTGTAGAGACAGCATTAGACCTCAAAACAGCAACACCCGTAATTGCTATGTCATTATTAATGCGTTATCGCTCCCTGGAAGATGATACCTTTACAGGAAAGGTTGTAGCGGCACTAAGAAATGAATTTGGCGGACATACTGTCGAAAAAAACTAAAATTAATAAAAATCGGAGGAATACATGATGAAATTTTTTATCGATACTGCAAACCTAGAGGAAATTAAAAAAGCTTATAAAATTGGTGTGTTATCAGGTGTAACAACCAATCCTTCTTTAGTAGCGAAAGAAGGCGTGAAATTCGAAGACCGTATTGCTGAAATTCTTAATGCCGTTCCAGAGGTAGAGTCTGTTTCTGCCGAAGTAACGCCGAATGCTTTGACCGCTGATCAAATGATTGCGGAAGCTAACGAACTGATTAAAATTAACGGCGGTGATAAAAATATTACCATTAAACTTCCAATGACACTTGATGGACTAGAGGCTTGCCGCTATCTAACGAAAAAAGGTGTTAAGACTAACGTTACTTTGATTTTTAGTGTGAACCAGGCATTATTGGCAGCTCGTGCAGGGGCAACTTATGTTTCACCATTCTTAGGACGTTTAGATGATATTAATGAAGATGGTGTAGAACTAGTCGCTAAAATTGCAGAAATGTTCCGGGTTCAAAATCTTGATTCTCAAATCATTGCAGCATCTGTTCGTCATCCTGATCATGTTACACGTGTGGCTTTGGCAGGAGCACATATTGCAACCATTCCATTTAAGGTCATTGAACAATTATCAAAACATCCATTAACAGACCAAGGAATTGAGAAATTCGCTGCTGACTGGAAAACTGTTTAAATTAAAAATAAGGGCGTTATCCTTGTTGAACTTGGAGTTAACGCCCATACATAAAACAATTAATTTGGTAGAGGAGAACCAACAATGACTATTTCTTTCAATTATTCTAATGCATTATCCTTCATGCGGCAGCATGAAGTAGATTATTTAAGTGAATTTGTGAAAACAGCGCATGACATGCTCCACGAGAAAAAAGGCCCAGGGTCTGATTATCTTGGATGGGTAAATTTACCACATAACTACGATAAAGAAGAATTTGTACGGATCAAAGCGGCAGCTGAAAGAATTCGCAGTAATTCAGATGCTTTGATTGTAATCGGAATCGGAGGCTCTTATCTTGGTGCAAGAGCTGCGATTGAAGCATTATCTCATACCTTCCATAATCAAATGGATGACAAAACAGAAATTTATTTTGCAGGACAAAATATCAGTGCTACATATATATCACACTTATTTGATGTACTGAAAGACAAAGATATATCAGTCAATGTGATTTCAAAATCAGGTACAACAACAGAGCCTGCCATTGCGTTCCGTATTTTCCGTGATTATATGGAGAAAAAGTATGGAAAAGAAGAAGTGAGAAAACGTATTTATGCCACAACGGATCGTGCTAAAGGAGCTTTAAAAACACTTGCTGAAGAGGAAGGTTATGAAACCTTTGTCATTCCTGATGATGTTGGAGGCAGATACTCGGTGTTAACACCAGTAGGGTTATTACCGATTGCAACCGCAGGCTTAGATATTGATAAAATGATGGCAGGTGCTGCGGCGGCTGCGGATAAGTATAATAATCCAAACTTGGCAGAAAACCAAAGTTATCAGTACGCGGCAGTCAGAAATGCTCTTTACCGAAAAGGAAAATCAATTGAACTTTTGGTTAACTTTGAACCTTCCCTTCATTATGTATCTGAATGGTGGAAACAGTTATTTGGTGAGAGTGAAGGAAAAGACCAAAAAGGTCTCTATCCAGCTTCTGTCGATT
>JAPSKD010000248.1 GCA_031177865.1 Bacillus sp. (in: firmicutes)
TTTGAGGAAAACGATAAGAAAATACCGGCCGAAATGGACATGGTTCAAAAAGCCGTCGACTTATATGTTAAGGAACGAAAGGAATATCCTATGCTGCGATTTGACCCACATCGAAGAGTGAACTATTATCAATTAATTCAAGAAAATTATTTAAAATCTACTCCTGATACACAGTTCTATATTACTGAATTGGATGGACTCATTACTCATAATAGGCCTGAAAAAATAAAGTAGAAAACTCTTCGCATTAACGTTAGAAGAGTTTTTTTTTGCTTTTTTACATGGTATTGAGATAATATCAATAAACAACCATATTTTAGTAAAAATGAGGGATACACAGATGTCGAAGAAAAAGAATAAATCGAAGCACTTAGCGACGATTTCTCTAGCTGTCATGGGAGCAGGTTTTATTGTAACAATCCCTTTTCAGGATTCTCTTTGGGGAACCATCCTTCAGGGAGGATTTGAAGCAGGCTTGGTTGGTGGTCTTGCAGATTGGTTCGCCGTTACCGCGTTATTTCGCCACCCTCTAGGTATACCGATACCGCATACGGCCCTTTTACCAAAAAACCGTAAAAGAATTATTGCAGCAATTATTTCAATGCTTGAAAATGATTGGCTGACGAAAGAAAGTATTAGAAAGAAAGTAGCAAGCATTCCTTTTACCGAAAAGATCTTTAACTTTGCTGAGCAAGCCATCACAGGGCAGCACGTCAGAAATGTTACGATTAGGCTAATCCAGCATTTACTTCTTTCGATTGATAGTAAAAAATTAGCCCCCATCATTGAATCCGAATTGAAGTTAAAGCTGAAAGATTTAGATGCAAGTAAGTATCTTCCTGTCATTATTGATCAACTACTAAAACGGAAGTATGATGAAAAAGCGCTTGATTTTGTCCTAAAGGAAATCGATGAGTGGTCTAACAAAGAAAGTACAAAAGAAAAACTTGGCAGGTTGGCGGTTGACGCTCTGGAAAATATTAAAGCGGACGGTTTTATGCAATTTGCTTTAAAATCCTTTACGAATATTGTTAATGAGGAAAAATTAGGCAACATCATTCAAGGTCTCATTCAAAAGGGTGTAAAAAGCTTTAGGGATCCATATAATCAAAATAGACAAACATTACTTTTTCATATCAGCACAAAACTGCAAGATATTAAAAATGATGAAAACCTAGCTTTGGAAATAAATAATATAAAAGAACAAATGCTATCACAATGGCACTTAGAGGATAAAATCACTGACTTTATTGAACAACTTAAAGAAAAGGCAATCACCCTTATTGAATTACCTAATTTTTACGAAGGTTATCTCCTTCCTCATTTATCAAAGGCAATTGAAAGTTTGAAAGCAGATGATGAAAAAATCAATGCCATTGAATCCTGGATTCAGCAGCAGATTTCTATTTTTGTCGATCATAATCATTCAAAGATTGGAAAACTCGTAGAAGAAAACTTAGAAAAATTGGATAATAAAACACTTATTGATATGATTGAAAACAATGTCGGAAAAGACCTGCAATGGATTCGTGTAAATGGTGCAGTCTGTGGTTTTCTCATCGGGCTCGTATTGGTGGGCTTGAAATTGATTTTTTAACAAATTAAATTAATAATAGCTGCAGAACATTTGTCTCTGCAGCTTAATTTTTTTGTTTCCAAAGTTGTTCAAAAATAATCGCTAGAAATGTCCCTACTAATAAACCGTTTTTTCCTATATTTTGAATGATAGATGGAAGACCGTTAAAGATATCTTCGGGTAAAAACATGATTCCTATTCCTACTAGTAAGGATACCCCAATAATGGTACTATTCCTGTCATTTAATGGCTGTTTTGTCAGTGAGCGAATTGCTATCCCAAGCATCTCGATTAGTGTGGCTAGAAGAGCTGCACTAGCTACTGGTAAAGGTAAGGAAGCCAATAGGCCAACAATACTTGGAGACACTGAAATGACTACCATAATCCCACATGCAAACAGAAAAGGAATAATTCGATATTGTTTTGTTAATCTGACAAAGCCAGCAGTAGCTGGTAATGGTACAACAGCAATTGTTGAGAATATGGCAGAAAAAAGATGAGATACTCCCCCTATCCACGTTCCCCGATTAAGCCTGTCATGGAATTGTCCTCTATTATTTGGAATTGCTTCCTCTGCTGCGGAAATGGCAGCGAATGTATTAGAAACGAGTAAAAAGGTAAATAAAATAGCCGTAACCGATACACCCCCAGTTAGCGAGGGGACCCCCCATGGGAAAATTTCCGGGAGCTTTATCCATTCAGCTGATATTGAAATGCTTCGATCACCTTTTCCAAAAATAATGAATAAACTCCACCCTACTAAGATTCCTAATAAGATTGCATAGTTTTTTAACCATCCTTTAGATTTTAAGGAAAGTACAATAATAAAGAAAAAAATAAAAATAGCTAGGAGAAAGCTAACTCCATCCATCTGACCCGTGTTGCTATCTATTGACACCATCCCCTTAATAAAGACTCCACTTAATTGGATCGCTAATATAAAAAGAAAAGTGCCAGTTACTATTGGTGAAAAGAGAAACAGTAAATGACGAACCCACTTTGTTATCCCTAACAGTATTAAGAATAAACCGGTAACGATCAATCCCGCCTCAAGTGTTTGTAATGTCTCCATCATAGTAAAACCTTGCTGTGTCCCAATGCTTGCAAAAATAACAAAAATACTAACCCAAGAACCAGCTGGACCATCCGCTATTGGGGATCTATGACCAAATTTCCCTTGAATAAAAGAACTTAATCCTACGATAAAAAACGTTCGTTGCATTAATGTAGATATTTCTGTTGCAGAGAGATCAAACACATTACCAATTACAATTGGCAGTGCAATAGAATTAGCAAGTAAATAGATAAACCATTGAAACGTACCAAAGTATTTGTTTTCAGTATTCATAGATGTATTATTTACCTTTCTAATTTCAAAAATGTTAAAGTCCTGCACCCTATTGGAACGGCTCGGACAGTGTCAATTATAACAATTTCGTTGGTTATCTTGCCTAAAATAAACCTATTATATTTAGGCATTATGCACAATAAACTGTGTCTGAGACATCCTAAACAACTACTTCATGATAAATGTACCTCCTTTTTATATAATAGCTTCTTCATAATCAATTAGGATTGGTCATTATTGCTATTAATCCATTATTCTATAAAAAGTGATTTTTCGAAGCATGCTTGTTCCACTGAATATTTTAGTTCTAATTCCCATAAACGTCATTGTTTATCCGGACCAAAAAGACTTGAATTCATTTGAGCATGTTGTACAATTAATGGTATTGAAATGATTATGGAGGATGTGAAAAGAATTGTTGACAATTAAGGACCTTTTTGGAATTAAATCCATTGATGGATTAAAAATAGTAGCTGGGGAAAAAGGAATAAATAATGAGATATCTCTTGTAAATATAATTGAAAATCCTGAGGCATTCGACTGGCTTTCACCAAATGAACTGCTCTTATCTACAGGATATATTTTTAAAGACAATGAAGAATTACAAAATAGAATCATTAAGGAGCTTTCTGAAATTAACTGTGCCGGACTAGTTATCAAAATGAAAAGATACTTTGATAAACTCCCACAGAACATGATTGACCAGGCAAACAAGCTCGGATTACCTTTACTGGAGTTACCATTTGAATATACTTTGTCAAGAGTAATCTCAATTATTAATGAAAAAGCATCAGGAAGATACGATTTATTAAATAGAAAGACCCTAGACATACATAACTTATTTTTTAGAATTACACTTGAAGGCGGCGGAATTGATAGAATTTTATCGATGTTATCTGAGACCATTAATAATCCGATTATTTTTGTAAATGAGGATTGGAAGCTAGTGGACTTTACAGAACATGTAAATAATAAAGTTCCCCTATCAGACTGTCTTGATTTGGTGAAAAATAGACCCACGTTCTCGAAAGAGTTCATTGACTCTATTCCAAAAAATGTTAGTGAAATAAAAAAGACGATTAAACGAATTTATTATATAGAAGGAATGGAAATTAAATGTAGAATTCTGCCTGTTGCAGCAGCAAGCTCTATTTATGGATATATAATTGTATGGCAAACAGTACGTGAACTGTCTGAATTTGACTTCATTATTTTAGAGCAGGCATCGACGAACATTGCATTGGAAAGGATTAAAGCCAAGGAAATTGAGGAAGTTAAATTAAAAATCAGACAGGACTTTTTCGATGATTTACTTACAGGAAAAATCACCTCTAGCGAAACTATTCATACGCTAAGTGAAATGCATGGTCTTCATTCAAATTATATGTATTACTGTATTGTGATTAATATAGAATCAGAGGCGTTCAAGCAGTATGAGGATATGGTGGCCAGAAGGGTTAGTTTGGAGAATAAAGCAAGAAAATGTGTGGAGCTAATTTATGATTACGCTAATAAAGCAGACGGAGAAGTTACCTGCTTTCATCGAAACAATCGAATCATAATCTTAATTGGACAGCACAAAAACAGACCAGCCGTTTCTGTTTATGAAGCAAAAGAATACACGAATAAACTATTCAGTCTATTGAATAAGCAAATAAGCAATTCTACCTTCTTAATTGGAATCGGCAGACAGTACGAAACGATTCGCTCTCTTCATAAAAGCTTTTCCGAAGCAAATGAATCGATAAGATTGATGCAAAAATTTGAAGACAGTGGCGGAGTTTCCCATTTTGAAGATCATTCTATCTATCACTTTTTAGATTCCAATATTAAAGTCATGGAATTAGAAGAATTTTTTATGAAGCGGCTCGGAGTAGTTTATGAACACGATCAGTTACATGGAACAAGCTACATTATTACATTAGAAAATTATTTTCAGAATAACCTAAATATCAGTGAAACAGCAAAAGCGATGTTCTTGCATCGGAACACACTCATCTATAGAATTGAGAAAATCAAAGAAATATTAAGTTCTGATTTAAAGAATTCAGAGGAACTGCTTCAAGTCCAATTAGCACTTAAGATCTTTAGACTGTTAAATAAGAAACTTCGCATAGATTCCTAATTCTAACAAAGCCCCGTTAATTAATAACAAACGGGGCTTTTCATTTACAATTGTCCTGATACTACTTTTCCTTTAAAAATAACAGCCTCGCGCTTTGGGGTTCTCGCTACCGCTTCTGCTGAACAGGATGCATGGACAAGAACAAGGCTTGCTTCATCACCTTCAAGCGGCCAGGCAACTTCGCCGTCCTCCGTTAAAGGTGTTGGTCCGCCTGTCGCCCATTTTATTGACTGTGCTAATGAGCGTTCATCACTTTTTCGAAAAAGTTCACCGTAGCGTGTTACCTTTTCTAAAACATCACCCGTTCCATATGGTCCCCAAGAATCATAAAAACCATCGCATCCTAAGTAGACGTTAACTCCCTTTCGATCTAACAAATCAATGGGCGGAAGGGTTCTTGTAATGGGGACGGTCGACATGATTGACATACCTAGCTTGCTTAATTTTTCTGCGATTTCTTCCTGCTGAGGTACCGGTACTTCACCCAAGCAAAATGCATGACTTACGGCTGCGCGATTGTGCCATTTTGCTTCTTCAATCATTTCAGTAAATTTATCTACTGTATAAAAGCCGACATGTTTATTGTCATGTAAATGAATATCAATATCAGCGTCAAATTCTGTCGCAAGATTCATTACTTCATAGAGCGATTTTTCGATATTACGGTCAATTCCAGCTGGGTCTAGGCCCCCTACTAAGTCTGCTCCCGATCTCATTGCTTCTTTCATCAATGGAATCACATTTTCTCGTAAGAGACCGTGTTGTGGAAATGCTACAATTTCATAGGTTAGCTTGCCTGAATAATTTTCAAGCGCAGCTTTTACACCCTCTAGGTTTTTCAAGCCAATATAAGGATCGATATTCACATGGGTACGGATATGAGTGGAACCATGGGAAAGAAGTAACTCAATCATAGTACTAGCCCGCTGCTTAACTGTTGGTGCTAATTCCTCAAGCTCCATTGCCTCCAACCGTAAACGTTCTTCCAAATTTTTTGCCGGAATAGGAGCTTTCCAATCAAGGGAAAGATAGGTTTTATCTAAATGGTTATGCATTTCCTTAAATGTTGGAATGGCTAATAGCCCATTTCCATTAATCGTTTTTTCAGCTTGTGGAATGGCAAAGCTATTAGACTTCTTTTCAACGATTTTACCATCCTCAATTTTCAAATGGAAAAGCTCTGTTTTCGTTTCATAAACACCTTTTTCATCTTGTATATATCCCGTTTCTAATTTTACATTGGTTAACCAATAGGGAGTATTCATTTTTTTATTCCTCCTTTATACTTGCACCTGTTTTGATTCTATTAACTTACTATCAACTTTTTTCCCTTTGAAAAACAATGATTCTACCGAAGCTCGCCTTGCCACTGCTTCCGCAGAACAGGATGCATGAACGAGCATCATTGTTGCTTCATCGCCGACCTTAGGCCATACGCGCTCACCGTTTTCATTCAGCGGTGTAACGCCGCCAGTTCCATATTTCATTGCTGTTGTAAGAGAATATTCATCAGACAGTCGGAACCGTTCTGCAAGAGTCCCCAGCTTTTGAATCGTATTTCCAGTTCCAAATGGTGACCAATGATCTGTAATGCTGTCATGACCAACGGATACAGAAACACCTAACTTATCAAGAGTAGGAATAGGAATGGTAGCACGATTAACTGGAACAGTGGTGGTTACATCAATCTCTTGTTCTTTTAAAATAGCAGCCATTTCGGTTAGTGTTTCACCTTGTAAATCAGCTAAGGCAATCCCATGGCTGATGGTAGCTCTGCCTTTAAGACCCGCTTCTTTCGTATAATGGGCCATTCTTTCAAATTGAAATGCCCCTAATGTATTAGGATCATGTAAATGGATATCGACGCCTTTATTGTTTTCAACTGCAATTTCAAAAATCGTATATAAAGATTTTTCAATATTTCGATCGACAGTCGCAGGGTCAACGCCGCCAACTAATGTTGCTCCATTCTTCATTGCAGCACGGATCAGTTGGACAGAATCACTTTTTAACAATCCATGCTGCGGGAAGGCAACAATTTCATAGGTAAGAACGTCCTCATATTTTTTCAAGGCGTTCACCGTTGCCTCTAGATTTTTTAGACCAATCACGGGGTCCACATTACAATGGGTCCGAATATGGGTATGGCCATTTTTCAAATACATTTCAATCATTTTCTCAGCACGCTCTTGAGCAGTAGGTAAAAGTTTTGGCAGCAATTCTTTTTCTTCTTCTAATCTTGTAAAAATACCATTTGTAATTGGAGTACAAGCCTTCCAAGGTCCGCCGTAGTAGGTTTTATCGATGTGAATATGCATATCCCTTAATGATGGAAGAAGAAGTTGATTTTTTGCATCAATCTGCTTTTCATCAGAATTCGGCAATAAATTGGTGATTTCAGCAATTTTTCCTTCTTCAATTTTTAAGTGACAATTTTCCGTCTCTGTACCAATAATACGATGGTTATCGTATTTGAAACCCTTTTCTAAACGGGCATTTGTTAGCCAAAAAGTAGTCATTCCTATTCCTCCTATTATAAAAATTAGGAAAAGTACTTTTTTTCAAAAGTACTTTTCCAGATTGCTTCTTTTACTTTATAAC
>JAPSKD010000249.1 GCA_031177865.1 Bacillus sp. (in: firmicutes)
GCGACAGCAAAATAACTTTCCATTGTTCCGCAGTAGCTCAGTGGTAGAGCTATCGGCTGTTAACCGATCGGTCGTAGGTTCGAGTCCTACCTGCGGAGCCATTTTTTAAAGCTAAGGACAGTAAACCTGATCCTTTTTAAAATAATTAATATTCAATAATAAAACCACCTTTAAGAAAATAACCATTTTCTTAAAGGTGGTTTTTCTTTGTCTAAATACTGCCTTGGGTTTTCAGTACGGCTTAATCTACATTTAATAACCCTTTAGGAATGGTACGGGCTTCTTTTATTTCCTCTTTGAACTTCGACTTCACTTTTTAACCCCTTCAATAGTGAGAAGGACATGACGACCATAATGATCGCAAAAGGCAGGGCAGCTGCGATGGAAGCAGTTTGCAAAACGTTCAAACCGCCAGCTAAAAGCAATACCGCGGCCAAAGCGGATTGAATGACACCCCATGTCATTTTAATTTTATTTGAAGGATTTAATGTACCACCTTCACTTAGCATTCCTAATACAAAGGTGGCTGTATCGGCGACGGTAATATAATAAATGGCTACAACCGCAAACCCTAAAATACTTAACACAGAACTTAAGGGAAGATAATCAAAGAATGTAAAGATAGATAAAGAAACGTTTTCAGTAATATTTTTTGCCAGATCATGGTTACCTGTGTTTTGAACAAGCTCAAGCGCAGAGCCGCCAAATATGGACATCCAGAGACAGGTTCCTAGGGTAGGAACAACGAGGACGCCAATAACAAATTCCCTTACTGTTCTTCCTTTTGAAACCCTGGCAATAAACATACCAACAAATGGTGCCCAGGCAATCCACCATGCCCAATAAAAAAGTGTCCAGGACGCAATCCATTCCCCTTCACCAAAGGGCTTTAACCTTAAACTCATATGGATAAAGTCACTAATATAAAGACCAGTCGTATTAAAAAAAACTTTTATAACAGTCAGAGTTGGACCAACGATCAGAATCAGGAGCATGATCGTAAAAGAGAGGATCATCGCTGCATTGGATAAGTATTGGATACCCCTTTCTAAACCTGTATTGATGGAAATGATAAAAATAACTGTTGCGACAACAATCACAATCATTTGAACAAATAACTCATTGGGAACACCGAATATGTCATGCATTCCGGCCGTCACCTGCATGGCACCAAGACCTAAAGAAGTTGCGATACCAAAAACTGTTGCAAAGATAGACAATATATCAATTGTTTTTCCAATCGGCCCGTAAATTCTATCTCCTAATATCGGGTGGAAGGCAGAACTTATCGCTGCCGGCAGCCTTTTGTTATATTGAAAAAAGGCAAGAGCTAGACCGATTACCGTGTAAATGGCCCATGGGTCAAGGCCCCAATGGAAAAAAGTATATTTCATTGCTGTATTGGCTGCGTCGACTGTATATGCTTCCCCATATGGAGGGGTGGTATAGTGCGTTACTGGTTCGGCGACACTCCAGTACACAATTCCGATTCCCATCCCAGCACCGAATAACATGGCAAGCCAAGAGGCCGTGTTAAAATCAGGCCGATCTGTTTTCTTGCCCAGCCGAATATCACCATATTTAGAGAACAATAAATAGATGGAAAAGATAACAAAGAATAGGGTAGCGCCAAGATACACCCACCCAAGGTAATCAATTGAACCATTATAGATAATATCGGTAACTTTGGCGAGATTATCGGTAAAAAAGACTCCCCAAACAATAAAAATGAGCGTAAGTAATAATGAAATAATAAACACACTGTTTCCCTTATTATTACTATTCATAGAAACCTCCTAGTAAAGCATGGTGTCAGTTATTTAGAAAGGATAAGTTTTTGGAAGTAATCACCTATCAAGGAGGTTATAGAGAAATTCCCACTTTTCCGTGTTCATCAACTCTTCCTGTGTAATCTCTAATCCGCCTCCAAGGTAAACAGTTTGGTCTTTGATTGCTACCACCATTGCTTCAAATTTGGAGTCATTGTCTTTCTTTTTATAAATGTCTCCTAACGAAGGCAGTAGTTCGCTGGTGGACAGACCTAGGGTTCCGATGTTGCTCAAGTTCTCGTCTTCATCATTTGCCCTGTCTTTATAATCGATAGGATTACTGCCAGCAGCGCGCCCAGGCACCATTAATAAATACTCGTTATGTTTGACCCCATGAGAATTACTTGTGATAACTCCTTTGTTATCCGCCGTTTCAACCAATTCAATTTCATTTAATGAATAGGTATCGAGGGAATCAGGCATTGGATTGTTTATTAAAATATAATCTCCTGCTTCCGCATTTCGGTCCTTTCTGAGCGTATATGCCTTATGATTAAAAATAAAGCTGTCATATTCCTTTGGCTTGTATTTTTCCACGCTTGCGGCATTGGTTATATGCTGTGTTAAATCTCTTAGCTTAATAAGGTGTACAGACAGTTTATACATGGGTTTTACTCCATAAACCTTATGTAATTCATTGTTGTAATAAACAAATTGTCCTTTTCTTACTTGATACAGTTTCACGGATCAATCTCCCTTCAACAACTATGTATAAACACCGAAGAAAATTTAATTCTATTATTAGTAGGTTGTCTTATAATGGAAAATACTATTCTTTTTTAGAAGCGGAGACAAGAGTTGAAGAAAAAAACATGAACCTAACTGAATGCAGGTCTGATTCGAACAAGAGAATAGAAGAAAAGCCAGCGCCTGTCTGAATAGAGGTCTGATTCGGACAAGAGAATAGAAGAAAAGCCAGCGCTTGTCTGAATAGAGGTCTTATTCGGACAAGAGAAGAAGAAAAAATCCATAGCCTGTCTAAATAGAGGCATTATTCGGACAAGAGAAGGAGAAAAAATCCACAGCCTGTCTGAATGGAGGCGTTATTCGGAAAAGAGAAGGAGAAAAAAGGCACAGCCTTTCTGAATGGTGGTCTGATTCGGACAAGAGAATAGAAGAAAAGCCAGCGCTTGTCTGAATAGAGGTCTCATTCGGACAAGAGAAGGAGAAAAAATCCACAGCCTGTCTGAATAGAGGTCTCATTCGGACAAGAGAAGGAGAAAAAATCCATAGCCTGTCTAAATAGAGGCATTATTCGGACAAGAGAAGGAGAAAAAATCCAAAGCCTGTCGGAATAGAGGTTTCATTCGGACAAGAGAAGGAGAAAAAATCCAAAGCCTGTCAGAATGGAGGCATTTGGACAAGAGAAGGAGAAAAAAGCCAAAGCCTGTCCGAATGCAGGTCTCTTTCAGACAAGAGTGTGACCCTCAAGCAAAATAGGTTGCATAAGTTTAGAAAAAAAGAAAGTCGCTGTACTATCGGTCAAAATAGTACAGCGACTTTCTTAATAGTAATGGTAGACTGCTTATAAACGAATATCCGTTAATTTCGAATTAAATAATCGAATGCACCTAATGCAGCGGTAGCACCTGAACCCATTGAAATAATGATCTGCTTATAAGCACTATCTGTACAATCACCAGCAGCATATACTCCTGGAATGCTAGTAGCACCATGCTTGTCCACAATAATCTCACCGAAGCGAGTACGTTCAAGGGTATCCTCTAACCAGTCTGTGTTTGGCACAAGACCAATTTGTACAAATATACCTTCTAATTCAATGTGCTTAACTTCTTCTGTTTCACGATCCATATAGGAAATGCCATTTACCTTGTCGGTACCGTGAATTTCTTTTGTTTGAGCATTCTTAATAACTGTTACATTTGGCAGGCTGTAAAGACGATCCTGAAGCACAGAATCTGCTTTTAACTCAGCCGCAAATTCAAGAACGGTTACATGTTTCACGATACCTGCAAGGTCGATAGCCGCCTCAATACCGGAGTTCCCGCCGCCAATAACGGCAACGCGTTTTCCTGCAAACAATGGACCATCACAGTGTGGGCAGTATGCTACACCTTTGTTTTTGAACTCAGCTTCGCCTGGGACACCAACATTACGCCAGCGTGCACCAGTTGAAAGGATAACCGCTTTACTCTTAAGAACAGCACCGTTTTCGAGTTCGATTTCTACAAGGTCTTTCTTCTCTAAACGTTTTGCACGTTGTAAGTTCAAAACATCCACACCATAGTCTTTCACATGCTCTTCAAGGCTTGCAGCGAGTTTTGGACCTTCTGTATATTTCGTACCGATAAAGTTCTCAATACCCATCGTGTCCATAACTTGGCCGCCAAAACGTTCAGCCACAATACCTGTACGAATACCTTTTCGAGCTGCGTAAATCGCTGCACTTGCACCAGCTGGGCCGCCGCCGACAACAAGCACATCGTATGGCTCTTTATTGGAAAGCTCGGCTGCATCTGGACCAGTGCCCATTTTAGCGAGGATTTCCTCAATGGTCATACGACCGCTGCCAAATGATTCTCCATTTAAGAAAACAGTTGGAACTGCCAGGATGTTCTTACTTTCAACTTCTGCTTTGAAAGCTGCACCGTCAATCATGGTATGGGTAATACCAGGGTTGAGAATGCTCATTAAGTTTAGGGCTTGTACAACATCAGGGCAGTTGTGGCAAGTCAGGCTGATATAAGATTCAAAGTGATATTCACCTTTGATTGCTTTAATTTGGTCGATTACTTTTTGTTCTACTTTTGGTGCTCTTCCGCTAACCTGCAAGAGAGCCAACACTAAGGAAGTAAATTCATGTCCTAGAGGAATACCAGCAAATGTTACTCCAGTGTCTTCGCCGATACGATTTACACTAAAGCTTGGTGTTCTCTCTAGTTCTGTTTTTTCAACCTTAATGTTAGATGACATGGTTGCCAATTCATCAATTAAAAGCAGCATGTCGCGAGATACGTCATCGGTTCCTGCGCTTACTTTAAGAAGGATATCGCCTTCCATCAGTTGAAGATACTGGGATAACTGAGCTTTAATATCTGCATCTAGTAACATTTTTATCTACTCCTTAAATTTTTCCAACAAGGTCAAGGCTTGGCTTAAGTGTTGCAGAACCTTCCTGCCATTTAGCTGGGCAAACTTCGCCTGGATTGTTGCGAACGTATTGTGCAGCTTTAATCTTGTTAACGATTGTGCTTGCATCACGGCCGATTCCGCCTGCATTAATTTCCATAGCTTGTACCACGCCGTCTGGATCAATGATGAAAGTACCGCGTTGTGCAAGACCTTCTTCTTCATCAAGTACATCAAAAGCGCGAGTAATCTTTTGAGATGGGTCACCAATCATAATGTATTCAATTTTGCTGATAGCTGGTGAGTGATCGTGCCATGCTTTGTGTGTGAAGTGAGTATCAGTTGATACAGAATAAACTTCAACACCAAGATCTTTTAATGTTGCATATTCGTTTTGTAAATCTTCTAATTCAGTAGGGCATACGAATGTGAAATCTGCTGGGTAGAAGCAAACAACGCTCCATTTACCTTTAAAGTTTTCCTCTGAAACAGTGATGAAATCTCCGTTTTGATATGCGTTCGCTGTGAATGCTTGTACTTCTTTACCGATTAATGACATAGTTCATTTCCTCCTAAAATTAATTTTGAGAATGGTTAACATCAAATACTAATAACTAAATTAGAATAATTCTAATACAATGTTTATTATTATATAAAAGCCACCGCTTTGTCAACAAGAAAGCATATTTTAGAAAGAGTTTTTTTATAAACAAAGTTTTGGGTCTAAATGATAATAGCCCCCATAGGTAAATTAAATACTCAACGGAATCGATTTTGAGGAAAGTACATAGCGAGAAAACTCCTAAATACTAAAAAAGCCAATGGCGTGGTAATCCATTGGCTTAACAAGTTAACTATTATAGGTGAATCTTTTTAAAACAGATTCTTGAATCAGTTTTTCCGTTTTGATTATGGTGTGCGACGCATCAGGCTTATTATTACTAATAATAGAAAAAAGGAGGTTTACCCCAGTTTCTCCAAGTTTTCTGACTGGAATTTCAATACTTGTCAGGGAAGGAGTAAGAAAGGGTATGAAGCTCGAATTACTGTAACCCACAACGGATAGATCATGTGGAATGGAAACGCCAAGTTCTGCCGCGGTTCTATAAATGCTCATGACTTTTAAGTCATCAGTGGCTAACACGGCTGAAGGACGGTTTCCACCCAATATCAGCTGCCTGGCTGCAATGTTTCCTGTTTCTACCGTGTAGCCTCCATCTATCATCCATTCCTCGCGCACTGACAATTCATGGTCCCTCATACAGGCCTTATAGCCATTCAGACGATCAATGGAAACATGGTATTCAAGTGGAGAGTGTACACAGGCAATCTTTTTGTGCCCTTGTTCGATTAAGTATTTTGTTAATTCATAACTATCATGATAGTTATCGGTATCTACAGAAAAAATATTATTATAGTTTCCGTCGACTTTACCAATGACGACGATAGGAATATTAAAAACGTCCAGCTGTTTGAACAATTCTTCATTAGCAGGCGAACTTAACATAATGATTCCTTTGATCATTTTTCCTTTTATTTTTGTAAGGCACTTCTCAAGTTCATCGCTGCTATTTTTTGCGGTTTGCAGGATGACATCAAAATTTTCTTCTTCCGCCTTTTCCGCTACAGTCTGGAGGATTTCGGAGAAAAATGGATTGTTTGCTGTCGTCTTTGCAGAACGAGAGACCACCATGATCGCATCAAAACTGGAGGATAGAGCCCTGGCCAATTTGCTAGGCTGGTAATTCAATTCTTCAATTGCTTTGAGGACACGATTTCTAGCATCTTCAGAAATATTGTTCTGATTGTTCAATACGCGGGATACAGTTGATTTTGATACGTTCGCAACCCGGGCAATATCATATATCGTATAGCCCATAAAGCTCCTCCTCTCAAGATGAATATACAAGATCTAATATGAATCCGATTGCATTTATTGTCACTTTATATTATTTATTTAGTCAATATACAAAAAGGACATGTCTTCTGGGATACCGAAATCTTTATTGCTCCTTTTCATCTGTTCACAGAGCCTGAAACGGCAAAAAAGCTTTTGCGTTACCGCTGCCTCCATTTGCAGCAGGCAAAGGAAAAGGCTGCTGAAAATGGATATGAAGGTGCTTTATTCCCGTGGGAGAGTGCTTTTTCTGGGAAAGAGGAAACACCGAAGTTTGCTGCGATTAATATACGGACTGGAACTCGGCAAAAGGTAGCCTCTGCACTAAGTGAGCATCATATTGTTGCAGATATTGCACTTGCAGTTGTCCAGTATTTCCAAAACACACTGGATGAAGAGTTCATGAAAAATGAAGGCCTTGCACTGCTTAAAGAAACGGCACGGTTTTGGATTTAGCCGTACAGTAGACGAAGGTGACAAGCTTTCCATCAAAGATGTAATCGGGCCTGATGAATATACAGAGCACATTGACAACAATGCCTATACAAATTACATGGCGTACTACAATGTAGAACAAGCCCTTTATTTTATGGATCAATATCAGGATGCCGATGAACAGCTTATTAGTCAGGGTATGGACTTTTTAAAGCGTTTGTATCTTCCTGTGCCCAATGAAGACAAGATCATTCCGCAGGATGATACCTTCTTATCGAAGCCTGAAATTGACTTGACCCCTTATAAACAAACGCAGGGAAGCCAGGC
>JAPSKD010000250.1 GCA_031177865.1 Bacillus sp. (in: firmicutes)
GCCCTGACCTTGAGCATAAAGGGACAGCACGTTTGTTTGAAACCTCGTTTTCCCACCCTGATGGCAGAGCAGAAATGGTGGCAGTCCCTAACCGTCCAGACCCAGCTAAGGAACAACTGAGTGAGGAGTATCCCCTCTATTTAACAACAGGAAGAGTGATGGCACACTATTTAACAGGAGTACAAACGAGAAAAAGTCCGGCATTGGCAGCTAGAAATGTAGAATCCTTTGTAGAAATTCACCCGATAACCGCTAAAAAATACGGTATTGAAGATTGTTCCTTAGTGAGGATAGAATCCAAAAGAGGTAGTATTGTTGTCAGGAGTATATGGTCGGAAACCATTCGTCAGGATACAGTATTTGTTCCTTTTCATTGGGCCGACTCGCAAAATGTGAATCTATTAGTTTCAAAAGATCTGGATCCTGTATGCAAAATGCCAGGATTTAAATTAAGTGCAGTAAAAGTAAGGTCTGTAATGGATTTATACGCTCATTAAACAGGAAAAATAATAACGAATCAATTTGCGGCTACCTTATCATTCAAAGGTAGTCGCATTATTCTTTATTCGCTTATTTATTGAAGTTTTCATAAGAATCATTATTTGTACTGGTCTAACCGGTTGAAGTATTGGATCAGAAATTGATAGAAATTCTTTTCAGCTGGTGCAATGTCTCTATGTTTCGGAATAATGATACCAACCGTTCTCATGGCTTTTGGTGTGTCAATCGGTACTTTGACGGTGAATCGAGGAATAGAGTCGTAGAAAGTACTCTCAGGTAATAGGCTGACGCCGATTCCTGCGGAAACGAGTCCTTTTAACGCATCCATATCCTCTCCTTCGGATGTAATTTTCGGTTCGAATCCAGCCGCATGACAGGCCTCTACTGCAATCTTTCGAAGGACATATCCTTTTGGAAATAAGACGAATGAATCTGTCCGTAAGTCACCTAAAGGTACCATCCCAGCAAATTTTACATGTGCGGGAAGATTTAAGATTTCTTTTACTTTTACCTGATCAAAACCAAGCATAGGATCACTTGCATATCCTAAACCTTGAACTTCGACTAATAGGAATCCAAGGGCAATATTGGTTTGGGTAAGTCCACTTTGACCTCGTTCATCAACGCCCATACCACCGAAAAAAGAAGACAGGTTTGCTACTTCCTGTTGCTGTCTTTCCGGTGACAAGCCAGGATGAACAGCGGCTTGATTAATTTTTACTTCGTCAACCTTCCGGCTTTAACTGCCTCTTCAAGGTGTTCGCCAAAATATTTGGTATTACACATCCACATCTATTTTATGTGAATTAGCACCTTTAGTAATAAAAGTAAAACCTTTAGTTTGTTGGGTATTTAAACAATGTTATTTGAGATAGAATAAACTCAGAAAAGTCAGAAGGTTCTTAAAAAAAGAAATCCCTTTCACAAAATGGATTTTAAAAGGAGGTTGAGTAAGGAGTAATTACATAACTTGAATCCTTTTAACATGCAAAATTATCATTTTATTATTTGTAAACCTGTAACACAGCTTCTAGTTCGGAGATTTAAGTAAGCCCTTTCAAAATAAAAATCTTTTATTAAAAAGGAGAATAAAACATGCTAAAAGTTTTACGAAAACCTATCCTTTCTGGATTAGCTTTAGCCTTATTATTGCCTGTAGGAACGACAGTTGGTGCCGAAACAAATATCTCAAATAAACCAAGTATTAGCGGAATAACAGCACCACAATTGGACCAAAGATACAAAGATTCTTTCACCATCGGTGCAGCAGTGGAGCCCTATCAATTGTTAGATTCAAAAGACTCACAAATGTTAAAGCGTCATTTTAATAGTATCGTAGCAGAAAACGTAATGAAGCCTAGCAGTATCCAGCCAGTAGAAGGGCAGTTTAACTGGGAAAATGCTGATAAAATTGTGAAGTTTGCAAAAGAAAATGGCATGGAAATTCGTTTCCATACTCTTGTCTGGCATCAACAGGTACCAAATTGGTTCTTTACTAATAAACAAGGTGAATGGATGCCAAGTGAAACAGATCCAGTAAAACGTGAAGCAAACAAACAACTGTTATTACAGCGCTTAGAGGCCCATATTAAAGCAATTGTAGAACGTTATGATGACGATGTGAAATCTTGGGATGTAGTAAATGAAGTCATTTCTGATGGCGGTGGTTTACGCACCGATACCAATTGGTACAGAATCGCAGGGGCAGATTATATTAAAGTTGCGTTCGAGGCAGCCAGAGAAGCTGGTGGAGATGACATTAAGCTCTATATCAATGATTACAATACAGAAGTTGAACCTAAGCGAAGCAGTCTTTATAACTTAGTTAAGGGTTTATTGGACCAGGGAGTTTCCATTGATGGCGTTGGACATCAGTCCCATATCCAAATTGGCTGGCCTTCTGAAGCAGATATTGAAAAGTCAATTACGATGTTTGCGGATCTGGGCTTAGATAACCAAATTACCGAACTTGATGTGAGCATGTATGGCTGGCCAGTAAGGGCGTATCCTACCTATGATTCTATTCCAGAACAGAAATTCATAGATCAAGCAGACCGTTATGACCGTTTATTTAAGCTATATGAGAAATTGGGCGATAAAATCAGTAATGTCACATTTTGGGGTATTGCTGATAACCATACATGGCTGAACGACCGTGCAGATGTTTACTATGATGCAGAAAGAAACGTTGTAACAAATACAAATGCACCGTATGCAACAGTAGAAAGAAGAGCAGGAAAAGATGCACCGTTTGTATTTGATCCGGAATACAATGTAAAACCAGCCTATTGGGCGATTATCGACCACAAATAGAAACACCAAGGGGGACGGTTCTCCTGGCCCAAAAAGGCCGGGAGAACCGTCCACTTGGTCCTTCTTCACTGGGTATCCGCCACGTTAGATGATTCATCGGGTCTTTGCCCATTCTGTAAATCGGCAATTGTCAGTCCGAAATCCATTTGGAAATGTGGATAATCTTTAAAATCTTTCCAATCTCCGCCCCACTCAAACCCTAGTGACTTAGCTATTTTCACCACCTCGGACCAATCGGCCTTTCCATTTTGATTACGATCATATTGACGATCCCAAATAACGTCTCCTGAAGGAGTTTCAAGAGCAAAATCAATCGCAAGCCCATAATTATGGTAGGATTCTCCACCTTTTGCATTTGTGACAATATTGCCCTCTGTCGTACGTCCTTGTTCATAAATGGTATTCTGCTCCTCTATACTGCGGAAACCGTCAGTAATTAAAACGACAATTCCTATTTTTGCTGCTTGTTGGACTAATTGGTCGCTTCGTTCCTTTACTACGGGATGGAGTTCAGTTGGCATAGGTACAACTTGAACTTGTTCATTGCCTATTGCTTTAGACGGTGTGGTCTCTTTTTCTTTTAATATGAAAATAGTACTAATCCCGAGAGCAATTAGAAAAAGTAATAATTTAACCCATTTCATGGTGCTTCTTCCTTTCGTGTTCAAAAGACTACTAAGCTCCTTCTAAACGAAGCTTTCGTCCTCTATCTATCTATCTATCTATCTATCTATCTATCTATCTATCCCTATTATTATTGAATATAAACCTTAAACAATTCTTAAATAGTATCTGTTACATAATAAACAACCATGGTCTTCTAGTAAAGGTTAATAACTTATACTCTATTAATTTTACCATAGGCTCCTGGAGTATTTAGGTTTCATTTTTATGTTTAAGAAAACTTTAAGGATGTTCCTCCATAATAAGGCTATTCAATAGTTCAGTACATCACTGCAAGAAACATAGAGTTAGGGAGGAAAAAACAATGAGAATAAAAGTACTTATCCTAATACTTGCCATGGGGATACTGATAGGAGTGAATTATGCGCAAGCACAAAAAGCAGATTCTGCACCTACTACAGAAATAGAAACAAACGTAGAAGAACAGATTTGGACTACATCTGATTCAAATTCGGACGTATTTTCTTCTGATCATACAGGTCTAAGCACAGAACAGGCTCAAAATGTTAGTCAGGTTCAGAATGGAAAAATTGTTTACGTTCCCCATATTCAGCAAATGCCTGAATTACCACGCGGCTGCGAAGTTACTAGTCTAGCAATGCTCCTTCAGTATGCAGGTGTTTCTGTAGACAAAATGACGCTTGCGAACGAAATAACCACCATTCCTTTCCGTGATTCAAATGGATTGAGGGGAAATCCAAATGATGGATTTGTTGGGGATATATATTCGTTTGATAATCCAGGATATGGCGTTTACCATGCCCCAATTGCAGCCTTAGCCGAAACGTATTTACCAGGTAGAATAATAGATTTAACAGGCGGTAGTATTGATTCTGTTTACAATATGATAGACAATGGTTCTCCAGTTTGGGTTATTACAAATTCAAGATTTTCTCAGTTGCCGGAAAGTGAATTTACCACATGGCAAACATCATCTGGAGATATTCAAATTACCTATAGAGAGCACAGTGTATTAGTAGTAGGTTACGACGAAAATAATGTCTATTTAAACGATCCATTAGCAGAACAACCCTATAATGCCGTTCCAAAAGATAGTTTTGAAGAATCATGGATTCAAATGGGTAAACAAGCTATTAGTTATCAAAGATAATTAGACGCTTTTTTAGACAAAGATAATGACTTTCATCACAATTTCATCACAAATTTTTGATAATGATAAGACATACCACGAACTAGAAAGGGAAATACTGTGAAAAAACCATTAATACTAATTGCTGATGATGAAATAAGGCTAGGAAAACTTGTTTCCGACTTTCTACTAAATTCCGGGTTTGGAGTGTTAACTGCCTCAGATGGGAAGCAGGCATTTGACATCTTTATTGACTATCGAAATAAAATTGATCTCATTATCCTAGATGTCATGATGCCGCATATGGATGGCTGGGAAGTTTTAAAAGAGATTAAAAAAATATCATCGATTCCTATTATTATGCTTACTGCAAAAGCGGAAGAATCTGACCAATTAACAGGATTCAAACTTGGTGCAAATGACTATGTGACCAAACCTTTTTCTCCTAGTGTTCTAGTTGCTAGAGTTGAAAATCTATTAAAACGTTCCGGGACAGTTGGCGGCGATCGACTTCTTTCTGGGAATCTTTCCATTGATTTAATTGAACACGTAGCATATATTGACAATCGCGTTATTGAATTAACACCAAAGGAATTCGATTTACTCGTCTATTTCATTCAAAATGAAGGGATTGCGTTATCAAGGGACAATATATTGAATGCGGTCTGGAATCACGATTATTTTGGGGACCTGCGAACAGTGGATACTCATGTTAAACAGTTGCGCGCTAAACTAGGTTTATTCAGTAGTTATATCCAGACCGTCCGTGGAATTGGATATAGAATGAGGTGTCAGGATGAGGATCTCGATAAGAGTTAAATTATTTTTTATCCTAACATCTATTATCCTTCTTTTTGTCATCTTAACCCAGTTTTTTGGCATCCTTTTCCTTGAGGATTTTTATATATCTTCAAAAAAGAAGTCACTAAAGGAAAGTCTTGGACAGGTGCAACAAATAGTATCTACAGACAATGCTTATGAAGAAAGCCTTGCCGCGCTCCAAGATAATAATAATATTAATATACTTATTACAGATATAGAACACAATGTTATTTTCATGACCGCTCTTTTAAAACGGAAGGATAAATATCCGGTTGATGTTGGTAAATTATTGGAAAAATATGAAGAACACTTAAATCAAAACATTGTCAGCTTAACTAAAGAGCAAAAGATAGTAACGCGTACAGATCCCAGAACAGGAACAGAATTCTTGAGTTTATATTCTATTATTAAACTTCCAGATGATGTGGTAGGCTATGTGGAAATTAGTTCATCCATAGACGCCATGAAAGATAGCATTAATGCCGCAAGTAATTTTATCCTTTGCTTATCATTAGTGGTTACCATAATCGGAACAATTACGATTTTTTATGTATCTAGAAAAATTTCAAAGCCAATTGAAAAAATCGGCAAGTTAACCGCTGATATGGCAAAGCTGGACTTTTCACAAAGAATTGAAGTCAACTCAAATGATGAAATAAGTGAACTTTGCAAAAATATCAATTTGCTATCAGTAAAGTTAGATAAAACCCTTAACGAGCTTGCTAACGCTAATCGACAATTGAAAAAAGATATCGAGATGAAAGAAAGAATTGATCAATCAAGAAAAGAATTAATCGCCAATGTTTCGCATGAACTTAAAACCCCTATTTCGCTAATTGCAGGTTATTCGGAGGGGCTAAAGGTAAATGTAAATAAAGAGGATAAGGATTTTTACTGTGATGTTATTATTGATGAAGCGGAGAAAATGAACAGACTAGTACTAAGCCTTTTGGACCTTTCTCAGGTTGAAGGTGGATACAAACAAATGAAGAAAGAAATCATCGCTGCAAACGAACTCATTGAAATAACCCTTGAGAAATTCAGATTGATTTTTAAAGAAAAAGGGATTGATGTGGAAATTTCTTATGAAGGTAATTGTTGGGTCTATGCAGACCCAGATAGAATAGAACAGGTTTTAACCAATTATCTTACCAATGCTATTAATCATGTTGATAATAGAAAAAGAATTTTTTTAAGAGTAAAAGAACAAAAGGAAAAAGTAGTAGTTAGTGTTTTCAATAGCGGAAGGCCCATACCTCCTGATGAGATTGATAAAATCTGGGACAGCTTTTACAAAATCGACAAAGCTCGTACACGGGCATATGGTGGTTCGGGACTCGGACTAACCATTGTAAAAGCAATTATAGAGGTACATGGTGGATTATATGGATCTATCAATCATGAAGATACTGTTGAATTTTGGTTCACCTTAAATAAAGAATAATGGCATTGAACAGCTCCTAAAATCCAGGTGCTGTTTTTTTATGCGATTTTTTTCTATATTTCGTTAATAATTTATTAATCGAATCTTCACATAGACCTCACAAACCCTTTCTAAAATAAAGCTTGTAAAACTAGTCCATTGTAAACAAAGAAAGGGTTGAATTATTTTGAAGAAAAAGGCAATAGCAATTATTCTGTCGTGCTCTTTAGGAATGTCTTTATTGACGGCATGTACCAAAGAAGCAGAAGCAGTTCCTGTAAAAACCACTGAGCAAAAAGTAGTGAAAGGAAATTTGGAAGTAGGTCTTGCAGCAGATGGCAGAATCAGTAGATCGATTACAAATTTGAATTTTGAAGTGTCAGGTACTGTAAAGAAGATTAATGTTTCAGTAGGACAACCAGTTAAAACTGGCGACATCCTTGCTGAACTTGATGATACTGATTTACAACTTGCCGTTACCCAAGCACAAAATGCATTGAGTAAGGCTGAGGCTAACTATACAGACGCGGTGAATCAGCAGGAAATAAATGTGATGGAATCTAAAATAAAGGTGGATGAAGCAAAAACGAAATGGGATGAAAAGCCTGATGCTGCTTCCCTTAAATCGGCATATGAACTTGAGCAAAAGAAGTATCAAAATTTAGTAAACAATAATTCTTCGATTCAAAACGCTAAATTAAGTGTAGAAGAAGCGAAGAACAAGCTTCAAGAAGCGAAG
>JAPSKD010000015.1 GCA_031177865.1 Bacillus sp. (in: firmicutes)
TCTAATAAAGACGAATAGAACACATTTTTTTGCTCCCCAGACTGGGGAGTTTTTTTTTGTTGAAAATTAAGGAAGGAATAAACACAATACAGAAAGCAAAACCTTAAAAAAGGAGGTGTTTGTAATGAGAAAGGAATCTAGTTCATCCAAGAAGAAGCAAACATCGTTACATGGAGGTATTTATCCTTCAGAAAAATATGTTCCTGGTGAGTCTGTTGATCAACATAAGGAACTTGAGGATGCAAATATCATGATTACAGGTGATGAAATTCGCCAGCAGAATGAAAATTTGTAATTACGGAGGGTAACTGGATATGGATATTGTTGATATTTCGAGTGCTAAGCCTGGAGACGAAGTGTTTGTGATTTATCGTAATCCACATGTACCAACTGTTGCGAATATAAGACCTGCAGAAATTGTTGCTCACCCGAAGGATCCCAATGCACTTGCTTTATTTCTAAACGAAACCTTTCATGTCATTGAAGACGATGATGCTCTCTTTCCTTCATCTCAATCAGCACAAAAAGCATTTGAGGATCATTTCTTTAATTTTGGAGATGAATAAAAGACTGTCATTTATTTTGACAGTCTTTTAGAATACTTTCTTCATTATATTTTCGGAAGCTCTCTTATTTCTGCAGCCATTTCGTTTCCACACATTGGGCAAAGCAAGTCGTCCGTTACAAAATCCTTTCTCATCCAGCCGATACAAGCATTATCCATACAAGAATAGATTTCAGTTTCAAGCATAATTACTTCAACTTCTTCATCTTTAGCCCTTTTACCATAAAAAATGGGAACCGCCTCCTTTTTTATAGTATGTACCAAAAATGTCCTTTTCATTGCTAAAAAAACAATCTTTACCATAAACAATATAAGGAAGGAAAAATCTAGATGAAAATGAACGATAAAAAATTAACTATAGTCGGAACGGATATTGAAGAAGTAAAGAGATTAAATAACTTGTCAGGCTTAAGTTATAACCAAGTGAAACAGCTGCTTGCAGAAAAATATGCAAATAAGAGGTAGCCTTCCAATTTGGAAGGCTTATTCTTTAGTTATCGCTATGTTCAATAATGATTTCACCATCATGCCTTTTGGAAATAATTTTACTTTTCTTCCGGTTCTCTTTCGATTCAAAAATGATATCAAAATCATAATCAGTGGGGTAAAGTTCCTCAGCTGAGATATAAAGTTTAATTCTTTTGTGATTAATGGCTATTTTTTCACCTTTTACCTGCACAATATAGTTTCCTTGCTGGTCAGGACCGCTATAAACAATCCCGAATTCATTTGTCGGTGAAATTTTCACATTATCCCCTTGACTGTATTCAGTAATATTTGCGTCAGTATTAACGACGGCTTTTTTTCTATTTTTGTATCTATTAACAATCACTTGTTTTTCTAATTCCTTCTGTTTCCAAATATCAGTTTCCATATTGTCGTAGGTTTTCATTTCTTTATACGTTATTTGATGTGCTCTCTCAATGATTTTCGGATGAATTCCTAACTTTAAGGCGATGGCAAACGCCTGACTCTCTCCTCCTCTGCCTATATTTAGCCGATAGGTCGGGCTGAGTGTCTCAATATCAAATTCCATAGATCCGTTTATAAATCCCGGATGTTCTTCCGCAAACTCTTTTATTTCACTATAGTGGGTCGTGGCTAAAAGCATTGTTCCTTTGTGGAAAAGCTGTTCTAAAATTGCAGTGGCGAGACCCATTCCTTCACCTGGATCGGTTCCGGAACCTAGCTCATCCAGAAGAACTAAAGTTTGGTCATTTGTATCCTTTAAGATTTCAATGATGTTGACAATTCGCGAGCTAAACGTACTAAGATTCTCAGTAATACTTTGACCATCACCAATATCGACTAGGATACGCTGAAATACACTGAGATTACTTTCTTCGGAAGCAGGGATATGGAGTCCGCACTGTACCATGAGTGTCAATAATCCTACCGTTTTAATACTTACTGTTTTACCACCTGTATTTGGACCCGTTATGACGAGTGCACTTTTCCCCTCCATCATCTCTAATGATAACGGTACGGCCTTATCACCTAGGAGCGGGTGCTTTACCTGCATTAACTTTATCTGCTTCTCATCATTAACCTTAACCCTAGCGCCATTAATGGACCTGCTATATTTCGCCTTTGCAAACAAAAAATCATAATGGACCATAGTTTCGATAGCCATACGAATTTGCTGCTCTTTCTCTTCAACGAGCCCCGTTAAGTAAGTCAGAACCTTTTGGACTTCAACTTCCTCATCTGCTAGCAGCCACGTTAATTGTTCTTGATAAACAGCAATTTCTTCGGGTTCGATAAATAAGGTTGAACCTGAAGCTGAAGTATCTAACACAGCCCCTTTAATTTTATTTCGGTATTCCTTCTTAATAGGAATAACATATCTTCCATCTCTTTGGCTGACAACGTTCTCTTGTAAATAGGTTTTATATTTGTTGGAGCGAATAAGCTGCATGGTTTTTTCTTTTAGCCGATCCTCATGAATAGCGATCTGTTTTCTTATCTTCAATAACTCTTTGGCCGCATAATCATCTACCCTGCCATTCCGGATACAACGTATAATTTCCTCTGCAAGTTCTGGCAGCTCCTCAATTGCTGCGACGTATGATGAAACTCTTGGTGCATAGTATTCTTTATCCTTCATGAACCGGCGCATCTTCCCACAACAATCTAAAAAATCATACAGCTTGGATAATTGATCAGGACGCAGCGCAGTCCCTTTGTTTAATTTTGATAAGATTTGCTCCATCCCGCCCAGTCCATGGACTGGAACACTTGAGCTCTTCTTGAGTATTTCAACTGCCTCAGAAACTTCATCTAACCATGCTTCAATTTGCTTCAGATGTGTTGATGGAGCTAGATTATAGATCTTTTCTTTCCCTTCATTTGTTAAAGCAAATTCCGCTATTTTCTGTTTAATTTCTTGTACTTCCAATACCTTAAATGTATGTGTATTCAATGATTTTCCCTCCAAATAAAATAAAAATAGCCGCAATGAACAATGTCATTGCGGCTAAGCTAAATAAAACGAGTTTATGCTCGTTTTTTTATACAGTATTTATCCATAAAAAAACTGTCTACAGGATTGTACACAGCAGCACGGAAAAAATCATGTATGCTTGGTATGCCCATTGTTCTTAACTTCATTCCAATACCATACTCAAATAAACCTTTTACTCTTTTAAAAAAAGAACAAGGCTGCATAGGAATGAAAATATCCAATTGATTGGATTAGTTAAGAACGACACCTAACATACAACATACTCCCTTATTTAGAAAATATTAATTCTTTTAAAGAATACAATAATCTGAAACAAAAGTCAAAATGAATCATTGCTTTCCTTACTATTTGTAGTATATGTAAAACGTCAAAAATGTTTAACAATATCGACCTTAATTTGACTATTCCTTAACTTGTTTAACACTTATTATTAGATTAGGTCAAATAATCAGAACAGGTTGAGATATGACTACGGATACTCAAACAGAGAACCTTCTTACCAATGAATTAATAGAACTTTTACATTCTGCCGGAAGAATCATTGAAGTGAACAAAGGATCGTATCTGTTTCAAGAAGGCCAATCTGCTTCTGAAATGTACCTTATCCTTTCCAGACGGATACAAATATCAAAAATGAATGCCGAAGGGCAAGAGCTATAGTTACGCTTATGTTCGAAAGCATGATATTGTTGGGGAACTAACCCTCTTTTATTTAGTTCACGAAATATCCACATCTTTTTATAAAAAACTTTTTTATCTTATAGATAGGAGGGAGAAAAATGAAAAAAATCTATCTAATATGTAGTTTGGCCGTGTTCCTTTTGATTACTGCTGGAATCTCTTATTTTCTTATTCGGGATGCTAGTGCTGAGGTACCAGCTAATATTACTTTAGTGAACCAAAATGGAGAACCTTTCAATTTTGGAGAAGATAAAAAACTAAAACTTGTGGAATTTATTTATACCAATTGTCCAGATATTTGCCCCACGACTACCCAAAAGATGGTGCAATTGCAGAGTGATTTAGAAAAAAGCAATGTTTTCGGTAAAGAAATTCAGTTTGTTACAATTACCATTGACCCATACCGAGACACACCGGAAGTGTTACAAAAATATATGAACGCTTTCAAAATCACTAATTCCGACAAATGGATTTTCCTAACGGGTGATCAGGAGAATATCAAAGCAGATCAAAAAAAGATTAGGGAAGTTGCAGAATCACTGCAGTTTCAATATAAAGACCCTGGTAATGGTCAATTTGTTCATACATCCTTTACCTATTTAATTGATGAAAATAATAAATACATTTCTAATTTCCCAATGGGAGAAGAGTTTGATAAACAGGAAGTCTATGAAGAGATAATGGATGAAATGGAATAAGAGGATATAAAAAAAGCGGTTAGTCCTTGGGATTAATCGCTTTTTAATACCTATTTAATTCACGGATGAAGGATACTTTTTAATTTGCTGTAGAGATAATAGGTAATTGGACTTTGGTTTTGTTAAACTAGCTTTTATTCCGGCCTGTTTTAACTTATTTACGAGTTCAGTAAGCTGCTTTTTCGACATACTTCTCACCTACTTTATTCCTTCACTCTTCTTTAACCAATTCTACAACAAAAATATGAATAAAGTGTGAAAACTAGGAAAAAAAATTAGAAAAATTTTCTGCAATATGTTTTATTTTTTCCCATTAAATACTCTCATTCAACAAAGAATTCGCTCTTCACCCATTTTAATGGTATAATTAGTAGATATTTTGTTGTTGGAGGATTTTATTAATGATAACTGTAAGTAACGTAAGTTTAAGATATGGTGACCGAAAGTTATTCGAAGATGTAAACATTAAATTTACTCCTGGAAATTGCTATGGTCTAATTGGCGCAAACGGCGCTGGAAAATCAACATTTTTAAAAATACTATCTGGAGAAATTGAATCTCAAACCGGAACGGTTCAACTCGGTCCAAACGAACGGATGGCAGTATTAAAACAGAACCACTTTGAATACGAGGAACAAGAAGTTTTAAAGACTGTTGTTATGGGTCATGCAAGACTTTATCAAGTAATGCAAGAAAAAGACGCCATCTACATGAAGGAAAACTTCACAGATGAAGATGGTATGAAAGCTGCTGAGCTTGAAGGCGAGTTTGCTGAATTAAATGGATGGGAAGCAGAGCCAGAAGCAGCGATACTTTTAAAAGGTCTAGGTATCGGTGAAGACTTACATTATAAGAAAATGGCTGAATTAACAGGTTCAGAAAAGGTCAAGGTACTTCTTGCACAGGCTCTTTTTGGCAGACCTGACGTATTACTTTTGGATGAGCCGACGAACCACTTAGATATTAAGGCGATTCAATGGTTAGAAGAGTTTTTGATCAACTTTGAAAATACAGTCATTGTCGTATCCCATGACCGTCATTTCTTAAATAAAGTTTGTACCCATATTGCAGATCTAGACTTTGGAAAAATTCAAATCTACGTAGGTAACTATGATTTTTGGTATGAATCAAGTCAACTAGCTACACGAATGGCTTCAGATGCAAACAAAAAGAAAGAAGAGAAAATTAAGGAGCTTCAAGCCTTTATTGCTCGTTTTAGCGCGAATGCATCTAAGTCAAAACAGGCAACTTCCCGTAAAAAGTTACTAGACAAAATTACACTAGATGACATTCGCCCTTCGTCCCGTCGATATCCTTTCGTTGGGTTTACACCTGAACGAGAAATCGGCAATGATTTGTTAAGAGTGGAAGGTTTAACAAAAACGATTGATGGTGTAAAAGTACTCGATAATATCAGCTTTTTCATGAACAAGGGTGACAAGATTGCTCTTGTTGGGACAAATGAAGTAGCCAAGACCACCCTTTTCAAAATATTAATGGGTGAAATGGAGGCTGACAGCGGTACCTTTAAATGGGGTATTACTACTTCTCAAGCCTACTTCCCTAAGGATAACTCCGAGTATTTTGAGAACAGCGAGTTAAATCTGGTTGATTGGCTTCGTCAATTCTCTCCAAAAGATGAAAGTGAAAGCTTCTTACGAGGATTCTTAGGAAGGATGCTTTTTTCTGGTGAAGAAGTACTTAAGAAAGCGAGTGTTCTTTCAGGAGGAGAAAAAGTTCGTTGTATGCTTTCGAAGATGATGCTTAACGGAGCTAATGTTTTACTTCTTGATGAGCCTACAAACCATCTTGATTTGGAATCCATTACAGCATTAAATAATGGTTTAATAAACTTTAAAGGGTCACTTATTTTCTCTTCACATGACCATCAATTTATTCAAACCATCGCCAACCGTATTTTTGAAATAACTCCAAGTGGATTAGTTGATAAGCAAATGACTTACGATGAATACCTTGAAAATAGTGATATTCAAAAACAAGTGGCAGAGATGTACAATAAGTAAAAGGTTGAAGCGGACACAACTCGTGCCCGCTTTTTTTATTAGTCTCTCTTTTGTTTTCTGCGTGATGAAGACGCTTCTCTTGCTCCTGTTTCTGTTGTTGTGGTTCCTTGGCCTTCTACTTGTGGTGAAGCTAAGCCAATGGTGGATGGATCCTTTTTACGCTTTCCCATGATTACACCTCCTTTTTTAGTTTTTGAAGATTATCGTGACTTATACAGAATAATTCACTGGAACTTTGGCATGATAATCTACAGGAGGAGGTGTTTTGTATGGCAAGAATTGGAGTAGAAGAATCATTAACAGATGTTCTAGAAGCATTAAGGGAAAAAGGACATGATGTAGTTCAACTTAGACAGGAATCAGATGCACAAAATTGCGATTGCTGTGTTGTAACTGGTTTAGACTCAAATGTTATGGGAATGCAGGATACCTTTACAAAAGGTTCGGTTATTGAAGCTAATGGGATGAGCGCAGAAGAAGTGTGCCAGCAGGTAGAAAGCAGACTTCAATAGGTTCAAACAACATAGGACAATGATGGTTAATACTTAAAACTGCCGCCCAGGCAGTTTTTTTCTTATTCAATACTTTTAGGAAAAATAATCATTCGTTATAATGATAGAAGAAACTTTGATAGATTTTGAAAGGAAGTATTGAATGAAGAACCCTATTCTTGTTGGTATGACTATTTTTCTGTTAATTGCCCTATCGGCATGTTCTCCCAAAGAATCCCAACAGACGGAAACAGTAGAATTAACCATTTCTGCTGCAGCCAGCCTTAATGAAGCATTAATCGAGATTAAAACGAAATTTGAAAACGATAATCCTCAGATAAAACTTTTATATAATATTGGTGGTTCTGGTGCATTGAAACAACAGATTCTCCATGGAGCACCGGTTGATCTTTTCCTCTCTGCTGCACATGACCCCTTTAATGAATTAACTCAAGAAGGATTAATTGAAAAACAAACTCAGGTTGATCTATTAGGGAACCAACTAGTTTTGGTCACCAACAAAGAAAATCCTGCAAACATAAACGGATTTTCTGATCTGAAGCGTAACCAAATCAATAAAATTGCCATTGGCATACCGCAATCTGTTCCAGCCGGGAAATATGCAAAACAAACACTTGAAAATCTTGGACTTTGGGAAACCCTCGAACCGATTGTTATTCAAACCAAGGATGTCCGTCAGGCTCTAACATATGTAGAAACAGGAAATGTGGATGCAGGTATTGTTTATATGACAGACGTCTATATATCTGATAAAGTAAAAGTCGTGGCCACTGCAGAGGAACAAACACATGAGCCTATTATCTATCCTGCAGGCATAATAAAATCGTCAGCTAATAAAAAAGAGGCTGAATTATTTCTTTCTTACTTACAAGGGAAAACAGCAAAAACTATTTTTGAAAAATATGGCTTTATTGTATTGGATTGATGATTATGTATACTAGCGATTTTTGGTCCCCCCTTAGATTCTCTCTTGAAGTAGCAGCTATTTCGGTTATGATTGTAAGTGTTTTGGGAGTTTTTTTTGCAAGACTATTATATAACAAGAAATTCAAAGGAAAGATTCTGCTAGAAACTTTCCTCATGCTCCCTATTGTGCTCCCGCCTACGGTAATAGGTTTTTTATTGATTTACTTTTTTGGAAGAAATAGTCCAATTGGGGCTTTTATCGAGGATTTTTTTCAACATTCCATCATGTTTACTCCTTGGGCAGCCATTATCGCATCCACCACCGTTGCTTTTCCACTTATGTACCAATCAGTAAAATTAGGCTTTCAATCCGTCGATAAAGATATCGAAGATGCGGCCGGTGTCGATGGCGGAAGCAGAATGAAGGTATTCTTTTTCGTTTCGCTGCCACTGACGCTTCCCTCGATTATCTCCGGAATGATTATGAGCTTTGCCCGGGCGCTTGGTGAATTCGGGGCAACTTTAATGTTTGCTGGAAATATACCAGGAAAAACACAAACCGCGCCAACAGCAATATATGTTGCAATGGAATCCGGTAACATGAGTTTAGCTTGGTCATTTGTTCTATCAATGGTGATAATTTCTTTCCTTATGTTATTTATTTCAAATATGATACAAAAAAAGCCATGAAGAGGTGTTCTATTCGTGGCTTTTTGTAGCTTATTGTTTTCTCATCAATCTTTTTCTTACTCCAATAAGTAGTCCGGCAAGTGCAAATACGATAATTCCATAAAAGATATTTATACTGCTCTGTTCACTAGATAACAGCTCTTCCTCTTTTACCTTTATCGGCTTTGGTTCTTTTTCTTCAAGTTGTATCGATTGTGAGACTTGACCGTTATTTACTACTTCAAGCATTCCTTGCTCTGTAATGCTTTCTTCAAAACCATTAACGTGCACCGTAATGATAATATCATTTTTAGGGTAATATTCTTTTTTATGAATAGTGAATTTCTCGTTTTGTTTTATAATGCGATGTTTAAAACTAGAAAAACCGTATTCAATCAGCTTTTTAGTGTCGTTATATGAAGCCTTGCTGTTATCTGCTTTTAGCACAATCGCAGTCAGCTTTATATTTTCATTCTCAGCTGTTGTTGCCAATGTATGCTTTGATTCATTTACAAAACCTGTTTTACCGCCTGTAATACCTTCTATAGGAATTTCACCTTTTAACAGGCGGTGATGAGTGAGCAGTGTCGTTTCCCACGATTCACCACTCCATCCTAGCTCTTTTGTTCCAAAAATCTCTGTAAAAACGGGATTCTTTTTTGCATAATTCGTTATTATGGCTAAATCTAATGCCGTTGTATAATGATTTTCATTAAATAATCCATTGGGATTGGAAAAATGGGTATCACTCACACCAATTTTCTTAGTTAAATACTCATTCAAATTGGCAGCAAACTGTTCAACCGAACCATCTATATGTTCTGCAATTGCTACGGCAGCATCATTCCCTGAGTTAATCAACATTCCTTGGATCAGCTTTTTTAAAGGAACCCTTTCCCCTTCCACTAAATAAACTCTCGTCCCCTCTTCCTTTACTGCCCTTGCACTTACTGTGACAATATCATCTACATTTCCATTTTCGATTGCATAAATAGCTGTAGCAATTTTCGTCAAACTAGCAGGGTATAATCTTTCATTACTATTTTTACTATATAAAATGGCACCTGTTTCTGAATCTACTAGTACGGCAGCTTCACTTTTTATCTCTGAGGACTGTTTTTCTGCCGCGTTTGCGATAGCTTGATTTGATAAGATAAGCGTCAAGACAATAAAAAATGAAACTAATTTTGACAATCTCCAACATCCTTACTTTTTCTTTTATCATCTGATTTTATCAAAATATCTTAGAATGTAAATATTTATATAAGAACTGTTATTCAACCGAAAAGAGTTTGGCGTTATCCTGAAATAATTGCAATAAAACTCAACTAGAAAACATAGAAGTTAGTAAAAGAAAAAATTTTAAAAAAGAGACAAGTTTCCCTCCCTTCCCTGCATAAACATGAAATAGGACAAATTATTGGGGGGGTAACAATGAAATTTTTAGTATTAAAGAAAGATACACTAGTTTTCATTTTAGTAACAGCTTTTCTACTAGTAACCATTTCTGCTTGGTTTTTGTTAAAAGCAGGAGATACTACCGTGTTTAATCAAACCGCGAATAAAGATATTAGAGAAATTCATATGGTCACAGTAGAGTATAACAGTAAAACGAAAGACGGAAAGGAAATTGAAGTATACCGCTGGGATCCAGGTACTATTCAACTAGACGCAGGGGAAAAAGTAAACCTATACATTAGTGGGGTTAACGGTGAAGAGCACCCATTCTATATTGAAGGTACTGACATCAAGGGTACAGTCAAAAAAGGTGAAGAAACAATGGTTCCTCTTCAAATTGATAAAGAGGGTACCTATCGTTTAATTTGTGAAGTCCATGGAGACAGAGACCATAATGGCCCAATGATTGCTGATATTATAGTCGATTAAAAGCAGGAGATTATTCTCCTGTTTTTTCCATTTCAATTAGGTGCCTGTTTCGTAGGTTTCCACTATCAAGATGTTGATATCATCGTGTCTTTCTTATATAACAGATTGTTATTTCATTAAAATAATTATAGTACAGATTTTTAGTATTTCGATATCCGTTCATAAAAAGTTCAAAAACAACTCCAAAAAACCCCTTAAAAATAAGACTTCACAATATGTTAACAATATCGGTGCTTTCTTTCACAAAAAATCTGTTACACTTTCGTTAAGAAATAACAGCAACACTGTTATATTAAATCTCATACAAACTCAAGAGGTGAAAATAATCATGGAACAATGGAAAGGTTTTACTAAAGGTACTTGGACAAAAGAAGTTAACGTTCGTGATTTCATACTAAAAAACTATAATCAATACGAAGGTGACGACAGCTTCTTAGCCGCTGCAACTGTTGCAACAACCAAGCTTTGGGAACAAGTAATGGAACTAACAAAACTGGAACGAGAAAAAGGCGGAGTCCTAGACATGGATACTGAAACAGTATCTACGATTACTTCTCATACTCCTGGTTACCTTAATGAAGAACTTGAAAAAGTAGTTGGAGTACAAACTGACAAGCCATTTAATCGTTCCATGCAGCCTTTCGGTGGAATTCGGATGGCTAAAGCAGCATTAGAATCTTATGGATACGAGCTAAATCCAGAAATTGAAAGATTCTTTACAGAGTTCCGTAAAACTCATAACCAAGGGGTTTTCGACGCTTATACGGACGAAATGATGCTAGCACGTAAAGCAGCCATTATTACAGGACTTCCTGATGCATACGGACGAGGACGTATTATCGGTGACTACCGTCGTGTTGCATTATATGGTGTTGATTTCTTAATCAAGGAAAAACAAAAAGATCAAAAAAATACGAGCAAGGTAATGACAGAAGACAATATGCGTCTTCGTGAAGAAATTGCCGAGCAAATTCGTGCATTAAAAGAATTAAAAGAAATGGCAAGCAGTCATGGCTTTGATATTTCTCTGCCGGCAACAACTGCTACCGAAGCATTCCAATGGCTATATTTTGGTTACTTAGCTGCGATAAAAGAGCAAAATGGAGCTGCAATGAGTCTTGGACGTGTATCAACTTTCTTAGATATTTATGTAGAAAGAGACCTCCAAAATGGCACTTTAACAGAAGTTGATGCACAGGAATTAGTTGACCATTTTGTTATGAAGCTTCGATTAGTAAAATTCGCTCGTACACCTGATTATAATGAATTATTCTCTGGTGACCCAACTTGGGTAACTGAGTCCATTGGCGGTATGGCTCAAGATGGACGTTCTCTAGTAACAAAGAACTCTTTCCGTTTCCTTCATACACTAGATAACTTAGGTCCAGCTCCGGAACCAAACCTAACGGTATTATGGTCACCACAGCTGCCTGAGAACTTTAAAAAATATTGTGCAAAAATGTCAATTAAAACTAGCTCCATTCAATATGAAAATGACGATATTATGCGTCCTGAATATGGTGATGACTACGGAATTGCTTGCTGTGTTTCCGCTATGGAAATCGGTAAACAAATGCAGTTCTTCGGTGCCCGTGCCAACCTTGCAAAAGCACTTCTCTACTCCATTAATGGTGGTGTAGATGAGAAATTAAAGATTCAAGTGGGACCACAATATCTTCCAATTACTTCAGAAGTATTGAACTATGAAGAAGTTATGCAGAAGTTTGATCAAATGATGGAATGGCTTGCAGGGCTTTATATCAACACCTTGAATGTCATTCACTATATGCATGATAAGTATAGCTATGAAAGAATTGAAATGGCCTTACATGACACTCAAATCTTACGTACAATGGCAACTGGTATTGCTGGATTGAGCGTTGTAGCCGACTCATTAAGTGCGATTAAATATGGTGAAGTCAGAGTGATTCGTGATGAAAACGGCCTTGCGGTTGATTTCGAAACAACCGGCGACTTCCCAAAATACGGAAATAATGATGACCGTGTTGACAGCATTGCGGTTGAAATCGTTGAATCATTTATGAAAAAGTTACGCAAACACCAAACTTACCGTAATTCCGTTCATACAATGTCAATCTTGACGATTACATCGAACGTTGTTTATGGTAAGAAGACTGGTAACACACCAGATGGACGTCGTGCTGGCGAACCATTCGCTCCAGGTGCAAACCCAATGCATGGACGTGATACAAAAGGTACACTTGCTTCTTTATCTTCCGTTGCTAAACTGCCTTACAGCTCAGCAATGGATGGAATTTCAAATACTTTCTCTATCGTACCTAAAGCATTAGGTAAAGAAGAAGAGAGCCAGGTCCGTAACTTAGTATCAATCTTAGATGGATATGCCATTAAAACTGGTCACCATCTGAATGTTAACGTATTTAATAAAGAAACATTAATGGATGCAATGGAACATCCGGAATTATATCCACAATTAACCATTCGTGTTTCTGGATATGCGGTTAACTTTATCAAATTAACAAAAGAACAGCAACTAGACGTTATTAACCGGACTTTCCACGAATCACTGTAAAAACAAAAGGCGAAAGCGCCCGTTTAGCGACGTATGGACTGGAGCGCTCTGACTAAGATAAAGGAAACACGAAGAGCGACAGCGATTCGACGTTGACTTATCGTAGGGAAGAGAGCGAAGTACACTAGTCGCTGAGCGCTGGAGCTGGATTCAGAAACCAATTGTGGAGCTCCTTTCTAAGGGGCTCCTGCTTTATATAAAGGGGGATCTTCATCATGAACGGAAATATTCATTCTATTGAAACATTAGGAACAGTCGACGGACCAGGTATACGCTATGTAGTATTTACTCAAGGCTGCCTACTACGCTGCCAGTTTTGCCATAACGCTGATACATGGGAAATCGGCAGCGGCAAACAGATGACCGTTTCCGAACTCATGGATGATCTCATGTCCTACCTTCCCTTCATCCAGTCATGTGGTGGAGGCATTACTGTCAGCGGCGGCGAACCACTGCTGCAAGTACCTTTCCTTACTGAATTGTTCAAGGAATGTAAAAAGAAAGGGATTCATACGACCATTGATTCTTCTGGGGGCTGTTTCTCCCACTCAAAACTGTTTATCGAACAGCTTGAAGAGTTATTACACTATACTGACTTAATTTTACTCGATTTAAAACATATTAACCGTAAAAAACATATTCAATTAACCGGTATGGCAAATGATCATATTCTTGAATTTGCCAAGTTTCTATCTGACCGTAAAGTACCAGTTTGGGTACGCCATGTCCTCGTTCCAACTGTTTCTGATGAACCAAAAGATCTTCAAAAGCTTGGAGAATTTATTGGAACCTTGGAAAATGTGCAAAAGATTGAAATACTTCCTTATCATAAGCTTGGTGTTTATAAATGGGAAGCACTCGGACTGGAATATCCATTACATCATGTTGAACCGCCATCCGAGGAGAAAGTGCAATTCGCCTATAATATGATTACTGCCCACTGGAATAAACCATCTCTTGTTTAATAATGAAAATGCTGTCTGTATGGCAGCATTTTTTTTATTAAAATACCAGTTGTTAAGAGAATATTCCTACAATGGTATATCCAGCGAGATTCAATTGATTCTCTGACACTTCTCCTATATACTCAATTCAATAGCAAAAAAAAGCGAGGTGATTATTTTTGTACCAATTGCTCATTGATTTTACAGATGCTAATGCGTTAGAAACGCTTTATTTAAGCCTTTACTTCGGTGTCATTATTAAATTACTTTGGGCATGGAATGTGGAATATAGCTTTATGGGTGCCATAAGCGAACCTGCACATACAAAAATCAATCACCCATTGTTTTTTTATAAGAAGAAGTGTAGTTTAAACAGAAATATTATTTTAAACCGCATTTTTAAATATATTCGTAGAAAAGAATGTTCACAGGATGATACAGAAGAACCTATTTCCTCCCTCCCTATTTAAACAAATAACCATTTAAACATTCTTAGGAGGAAATATGAAAAACAAAACATCTTTATCAGTTGTATTACTTTTAGCGTTGACCACCATCTTACTCTCTGCCTGTTCAGTAGCAGATGGAAAAGGAGATGGATTCTTCCATACCTATTTTGTTGAACCATTTATTGTTTTTATACATTTTTTAGCTGAGTTATTTAATGGGAACTATGGTTTATCTATTATTCTTGTTACCTTAATCATTAGACTGGTATTAATGCCGTTCATGCTTAAGCAATATAAAAATCAAATGGACATGAAAGAGAAAATGGATGTCATGAAGCCAGAGATGGAAGCCATCCAAAAGAAAGTCAAGGAAGAGAAGGATCCAAAAAAGAAACAAGAGCTGCAACAGGAATTAATGGGGCTTTATCAGAAGCATGGGGTAAATCCATTGAATATGGGCTGTTTACCACTTCTAATTCAAATGCCAATCCTAACGGGTTTTTATTACGCAATTCGTGGTTCTGAAGAGATTGCCACCCACCAGTTTTTATGGTTTAGTCTGGGACACCCTGATATCATTATTACCATTATTGCGGGTGTAATATATTATTTCCAATTTAAAGTTTCACAGTCTAGTATGCCTGCTGCTCAGCAACAGCAAATGAAATTCATGGGACTCTTGTCTCCGCTTATGATTGTCATGTTTTCGATAAGTGCACCAGCAGCACTGCCGTTATATTGGGCAGTCGGCGGTACGTTTTTAATTCTGCAAACATGGTTAAGCCGGAAGGTATATCAAAATGGAAAAAAGACAGAAATAAAAGCTAGCACCAACCAATAGATAAATGCAAAGTAAACAAAGCCTGGCATCATGCCTGGCTTTGTTTACTTTTATTTAAGTTTTTTTCTAATTCCTTTTTAACCGTATCCCATTCCTCTTGAAGGATACTATAGAAGACGGTATCACGAACATATCCGCCGGATATTTTTCGGTCCTTTCGAAGTGTCCCTTCTTTGACTGCTCCTATTCTTTCAATAGCATTTTGGGAACGGAGGTTTCGAGAGTCCGTTTTAATTTGAACTCGGCTAAGGTTCCAGGTTTCAAATGCATGTCTTAGCAGCAGGTATTTACATTCAGTGTTTACTCTTGTTCTCCAAACATCAGGGTGATACCATGTGGAGCCAATTTCTAGACTTTTATGTTCTTGTGAAATATCAAGGTAACGAGTGCTCCCGATAATACGATTCTCCAGATTTATCACAACAAAGGTGTAATCGGTACCCACTTCTCTCTTCTGGATAGCCGAAGCAATCATCTGCTCCATCTCTTCTTTACTTCTTACTGTGGTAGCCATATAGGTCCAAATTTCATCAGGTTTAGCAGCTTTCCATAGTCCATCAAGATGATCCAAGCTGATTGGAACTAATCTGACCGATTCCCCTTCTAACTCAAAAAGCTCATTCCACATCTTCATTTCCCCATTCCCCTGTTAATAATTAAAAAAGAGACTGGCAGGCATGGCCCATCAGTCTACATTTTGAAAGTATTCTTTGTAAAATCCGCCAACTTTACCGGTATTGTCAATAATATAATAAAACTCTTCCGTTTCATTTTTAACATCATAAATTTTCCCGGCCGTTAATGCGTTATTTACTATGTATTTTTTTGCATCCGTATGAACACATTTTACTGGTTTAATGGTCTCACGCTCACGCCATGTTAAATGAATCATCCTATCACCGTTCCTTTCCGTTAACTATTCCTTAGTATAATCAAAAGCAACACTGTAGTGCAACAAAATTATCACTGAGTCTTTTGACATATTTATCTATTTTTAATATGTCAAATTTGTGAAAAAGGTTCTCAAATGGTTAGAAAACGATTACAATATTAAAAACTGAATATTCAATCCATTATTCCGAGGGAGGCTTGCAAAGTTGAAAATAATGAGTAACGAGCTGTTAGTGGTGACGTATCGGGATGCTTTAAAATCTGGAAAGGAAAAAGAATGGATAAAGGTTTTAAAAGATGAAATAAAACGTCGTGGATTGAGGCCCTTTAAGAATCGATAAATGTGCATATAATCGAAACCGCCTTACTCACGGCGGTTTTTTAATGCAAAAAAATAAGGCCGATTTATCCGGCCTTAGATTTACAATTATAGAAAGCCCTTTGTTAACTCAAATAGTTTCGTTGGAAATAAAGGGTTCTTTCTTTTTTCGCTAATGGACGGGTCGATTATTTCTTTTACCTTACGAGGCAATTTACTGTGACCACAATTAAGGCATATTTGGATGGCAGTACTTCCACTGAATACATTAATTCCATCTTCGGTTGAAAATGCGACATGATCCTGACAATCAACTAAGCGGTGGTGGTAAATTTTTGACTCCCTCATCAAAAAGCTTCCTTTCTTTTATTAATTATACTTATATTATAATCTGTAATAGAAAGAAAATGATGTGGAATTATTTAGAATTTTCGTTCATTTGTTACAATTCGATGAAATGACATAAAATTTCCCAACAGAGACTTAAATTTGACCTTCAAAAACTACTCTCTTATTTACCATGAGTTTATCTATTTCTGCCATTACCTTTATACTCGCATCATCAAAATCATCCGCGTAAACATCGATGAACTGTCCATCATATTCAAGGGTAGCATGATCATAGCGAGGATCATAATAATGTTCAAGTAAAATACCAATCATTCCTTGATAAACCTTATTTTCTAAAGATTGGACTAACACATTTTTCATTTCATTATCTTTTATTCTTCTTAGAATCTTTTCAATTCCTGCCGAGATTTGATTGTGGTACCAAGGCTCATTCTGATAAGGCAAAACGTACTCATTTACCAGCTGCTTAACCCTTTGCTCCTGAGGGGTATGGATATAGATATTGATTCCTCTCATTTTTTTATCCATAAGTTCTTCAGGCTGGACAGCTTTCCCAATCCGTTTGCTCTCTGCTTCCATAACAAAATAAGTTGAACCCTGAATATCTTGAAGTCCTTTGTATAGAAGAGAATCAAAGGTCTTCTGATTATTGCCCTCTCCCAGCCCAATCGTTCCAAAAATGGAACCTCGATGAGCAGCCATTTCCTCAAGATCAAGTGTCGGGTATCCAAATGCTTTTAACTTCTTCAAAACTTCTGTCTTCCCTACGCCAGTTAGCCCATGCAAGACAATTGCTTTTTCAGGAAACATCGTGGGGATTTGCTGAAGAATGTATTGTCGATATGCTTTATAACCGCCTGTTAGACGCATCGCATGAATGCCTGCAAATTCTAAAAAGGTTACGACCGCTTTACTGCGCATTCCCCCGCGCCAGCAATGGACTATTAACTCTTCCCCATTTACCATTGCTGCTTTAATTTGGTGGAGCAGACCTGGTATTTTTGGTGAGACAAATTCCATGGCTCTCCATTTAGCCGCCGCTTGTCCTTCATGTTTATAGATGGTTCCAATTTCCTCTCGCTCTTTATCTGTAAATAAAGGAATGTTGATTGCTTCCGGAATAGCACCATCCTTAAACTCAATAGGCGCACGGATATCAATAATGACCGGATTCTTTAGTGTTTGTAATTCCTCAACCGTAATTTCCTTCATTTATTAACACCTCTTTTTATCTATCTCAATAACAAACAAAACTTCCAAGAATGGAAGTTTATAAACAAGAAAAGGGATATCCCTAGAATATGATTAAATGGCTAAGGAGTTTAGTAAAAGTATAGACTAATTATATAGGAGATATACGGGGGTATCAAGCAGACATTCCTGCCAATTTGAAAGGATCGGGCAACAAACGAAAAACATCATTGAAACATTCTTCCATGACTCCTTCGTTATTAAGGGGACCTAGAACCTTATTAGTAATCCCCTTGATTAATGGTAAATATTTATCGACTATAAATTCGAGTGCACCTTCTTTTTGTCGCTGTAAACGCTGAATAAAATTTGAATCATTAGACTTCATGCCTCAATCTGCTTGCCATCAAGGTTATAAAAAAGAGGAATTTTAAATCATTTAAAGTCAGCTATAAATAAAGAAATTATCATAGCCTTTTGTTAGAATTTGTCGACAGCTTGAAATAAAAAGCCTCCAAATATTATTATTTGAAGGCTATACAAATATCAGGTCTTTACTTTCGTTTACCCACAGTTACATTTAAAATGAGTATAAGATTGTGAAGATTATAAGATTGTAATTTAAATTAAAAATATTATTTTTTGCAGGAAGAAAGTCAGAAAATATTGTTAATACGGCTTACGTTTTAAAGATTTCTACTTAAGGCTTTTCTTCAATTTGAACTGGAACATTTACATCATCTAAATTAATGTGGCCCCAACCACCAGTATGCTTATCGACTACTTGAATATATAGGTTTTTACCTTTATATTCTGACGCATCCCAAATGACACGCCGATAGGATTCACCATTATGACCAGTGGCTTTCATTAGAATTTCATTTGTGTCTGCATTTACAAGTGCAACATAGAGAAGCTGCTCATCTGCCCCTCCGGAGGTTAAGAAATCAATTTGACCATCCCCCCCAAGAGTAAAGTTTTCAGATTTCAATACACCTGTAGCAGAATCTCCACCCTGATCAGGGTTAAAGCCCCATAGATGGTACCTATTTGGGTCTACCGATGTTGTTGCCTGCCCGAATGGACCACCCCAGCCCCAATCGATTTTATTTGTAACATGGCCATCAGTGAACGTATTTCCTTCCACAATGGTCCAGCCTGACAAATCACCAGTTTGAAAATCGTGATTTGTTAATTCACCATGTGGAATTTCTTCATGTTGGGATTCATCCCCATAATACGCTGGGACGACGTTGTCACTATAAGCTGAGCCCATTTCATTTACTTTCATCGATACAATTTTAGCTGTTCCATTTTGACTCCACAGCTCGATTCCTAAAGCGTCCGCTCTCGTTGGATATGCTCTTGTGGTGATGCTTTTTTCGCCATTAGCATAGGCTTCAATCATGGACCTGTCTAGGAAGATATGAAGCTTTATATTTTCCCCGTCTAAAGAAAGGGTTCCGGCGCTGCTTGTTTTAGAGATGTCAGGATCTAAACTCATTTTAGAAGCATCTACACCAAATTGTTCGGATGATTCATCAAAATATAAGTTTACTTCTTCCGATGAATCAGAAGATTGACGTACTTTAATACCATACTTTTCATCCGAATTCGCTTTAATCTCAAGTGTAATTTCTAACATATCACCTTTGATACTCGCTAACCGCTTGTTCGCTTTTGAAATAGTCGAATTTCTAATATTTATAAGTTTTTCACCACGAAGTGACTCTAGTTCCTTAATCGGTTCAACTCCAAGCTCACCATTATCTAATAAAGACAATTCTAACGGTAAACCCGCGTTATGGGCCCATCCAGCATCATAATGCTGCGTATCCGTTCTTCGGTCTTGCGCAATGCTATAAAGAATAGAACGTCCTTGTTCATCAATCATCCCGCTGGGTCCTGTAAAATGTTCACCGTAATCAAATAATTTGGGCTCTTCGTGATCCGGGATAAATTTATTGTTTACTTTGTCCCATGAACCAACCCAATGGAATACATATTTTACGTTATGTTCACTATAGCTTTTGAACCAAGGATTGATAAAGAAGGCATACTTTTGTTCACCATTTTCATCTTTTCCAATTGGAAGGAAGACCGGCAATTCCCATACATCACCTGTTTTCGGATAAGCCTTGGAATCTCCAGTAAAGAATGGACCAACATACTCCCAATTTTCCAAATCCTTTGATGTGTAAAGTAATGCTGACCCGCCAACATTCTCGATACCGGAACCAACAATTTGATACCAAGTATCTCCATCCTGCCAAACGAATGGATCACGGAATTGACCATACATCACTTTTCCTTCCTCTGCTGGTAAATCAGGCTGTTGGATTGTGACAGGTTTTTCTAGCATTTCCCATTTCTTGAGCATTGGATCTGTCACATCCACAGGCTTTGCTAAGCCTGTCATTTGATTAGGAGTCTTGCTATCATCTCCTGCGGTAAAAAATAATGCTGGGTCGCCATTTTTATCAAAAGTTGCCGAACCTGACCATACACCGTCTGGTGAAACTCCTGAAGGTGCTAAAGCAACAGGTGCATCTTCCCAATGAACCATGTCATCACTTACGGCGTGACCCCAATGAATTTGGTGCCAATATGGACCCTGTGGATTGTGCTGATAAAAAATATGATATTTTCCATTGTAATAAAATGGAGCATGTGGCTCATTCATCCAGTGACCTGGTGAAAGAAAATGATACTGTGGTCGATAACGATCTCCATCATACACACTTCGATCAAACGATAAATCCGGACTAGGCAATTGACGATTTTCAAAGCTGTCAATTACTTGAGTATAATTCATTTTAATTTCTTCATCAGATAATGCTTTATTATAGATTTTTAATTCATCGATCATGCCGTTAAACATATTAGCCGTGAACGCGCTTATTACGGCAGCTGTATTGTGTTTACCTATTAAAAGATCGTTTTCTGAAGCGGTGATCGTTGCATTTCGTGGAGTATCCACTTCTCCTGCCAGTTCACCATTTAAAAACAACTTCATCTTTTTCGTGTCTTGATCAAAAGTGGCAACAATATAAGACCATTGATCTTTTTCAAGCACTTTATCTTCTCTGGCCCACACTTCTTTCCATTCTCCGTTTAGACCAGCTTGAAAGGACCATTTACCATGTCGGCCCATTCCTAAAATAAAGCCTTCCCCACGTGCTTTGTTATGCTGATTAACGATAGCAGAAAGCTGTCCTAAATCTCCCCATTCATAGGAACGCGGTGCTACCCAAGCTTCGATTGTAATGGCATCACTAGGCTGAGCAGATTTTTTTGCAGGTTGCTTAATATAGGTAGAATATCCATCAAATAAAAGCGCATTATTGACCACCCCTTTCCTCCAAAGAGGATCAGTAGACGGCTTAAACTCTGCATCATTAAAGACATATTCAACCTTTAATGGCTTATTTTTTACTGTATCAAGAGCAGTATTGCCTTCCTTTTCATCAAAGTTCAAATGACTTATGATTCCACGGCTTTTCACTTGAAAATCATCGAGGTTTAAATGGCCAAATCCTCCAGGATGTTGATCAACTACTTTAATAAAGACCTGTTCCCCTAAATAGTCTGCCGCATTCCAAGTAACACGATTGTAAGCCTCAGATTCCGGTCCTGTCGCCTTAAATAATTCCTTACCATCCGAAGCACGGACGAGCGCAACATATAAGTCGTATTTTGTTCCGCCATCCATTTCATCTCCTCCGCCTAAAAGGAACGAGATTTCTCCATTACCTGATAATGTAAAGGTGTTTGATGCCAGGCTTCCCGTTCTTCTATCCGCTTGTTCTGGGACGGCACCATGAAAGCCCCATATATGATAATTTCCTTTATGTCCAAACGGAATTTGAGTGTCCCAATAGGTTGATTGATCAGTAACAGTTCCATCAAATGCATTTCCTTCCGCTGACCATCCTGTTAGATCTCCAGTTTCAAATCCTGGGTTCATTAGGTCATCTGGAATTCTCTCATCTACATTGTAGACATGAAAATCATCGACATTAATATGGCCAAATCCTCCGGAGTGATAGTCGACAACTTTGATATAAAGAGCTTCACCAATATACTCTGAGGCATCCCATGTTATTCTGCGATATTTTTCGGTATTTGCCCCCGTTGCCTTCATTAGTTCTTCGCCGGTGGCTGCATGGACAAGTGAAACATATAATGTATTAAGATCCTGTCCTCCACCAACTAAGAAGTCAATAACTCCATTCCCTTCAAGGACAAAAGTAGATGACTCCATAATTCCTGTTCGTAAATCAGACTTGTCATCAATTGTCGCTCCTCGGAACCCCCAAGCATGATAGGTACCTTGGTGCTCAAATGGACCACCCCAAAATTCAGTACTATTAGAGACTGGTGCTCTAAACGCAGAGCCCGTAACGGTCCATCCGGATAAATCACCCGTTTCGAAATCAGGATTTTCGATTGTATTCGGAAGGTTATCAACATCTACCTCATCTACATACCTAGTAAAATTTGCTTCTTTCAACGGATAATAGGAGAGCGAATTTATCGTTACTTCTCCGTCTTTTGCATATAACTCTATATTTTTACTGGATTCGCTTGGGAAGATTTGATTGGTAAATACGGTTGTACCCTCTTCAGCAAATACCTCGACAGATGAGCGGTCAACGAGAAGTTTCATATTCAATATCCCATCTTTTACGGACAAGTTCGTCTGCTGGATAGAAGGGAAGCCTGGATGAAAATCTGTCTTACCTGACTGTGTTCTGTCTACAGATAATTTGCCTTCTGCGATATTATAGGAAATCGTCGTTGCCTCTGTTTCACCTTTACGCACATGAAATCCCAATTCGTTTGCTGTTGTTTCATTAAGATTGAATTCTGCCTCAATCTCAAACATATCAGCATGAATATCCTTTAATAGATTTTCAGTAGTAATTTTCTTGTTCACAATTTTTACTTCATTCGCTGTATCTCGTAAACTCGTTAATTCTTCGATTGCCTGTTGTTTTAAAAATATCCCTTCCTCTTTCTGGACTAACGATAGCTCACGAGGAATGGTGGCAGAACCACGCCAGGTTGAAGTTGGAATTTGTCCAGCATATTGAGCAGGATTATTCATCCACCCAAGCCATATCCTGCGACCATCTTCTGGTTGGTTAACGGTATTGCTCCATGTTACAGCCGCGTAAAAATCAGCTCCGAAGTCTGCCCACTTTAATTCTTCCGTGGTTTCACCAGGAGTAAATGTAGTTCCATTGAAATCTCCAACATAGTAGTGCATACCGGTTCCACCAGTTGGTGTTGGATTGATACTTACCGTTAAAACCCATTTCGAGCCGGTTTGGTTTCCGTTAGCGTCATATACTGGCAGCTCGAATAAATCCGGACATTCCCAAAGACCTTGTTCCGCTGCTTTTGGATCGGAAAATCCACTTACTTTTTTCCAATCTAATAGATTACTAGATGAATAGAAATCAATTCGTTTCCCACTCGTTATGACAAAGATCCATTGGTTGCTTTGCTCGTGCCAAAAAACCTTTGGATCACGAAAAACACCTGAGCCCCCACTGCTTGCCTTAAGATCATTAGGCATTGTTAGAACTGGATTTTGAGAAAGTGTTGTCCAAGTTCTGCCATTGTCCACACTATAAGTAGCGCTTACATGTTGGTTATCACCGCCAAGTTCACTTGTATAAAGTGCTACCATTGGTGGATTTTCTTTTGTCCCCAAACCAGATGTATTTTGATAGTCCACTACCGCACTACCTGACCAAGCAAAACCATTTTCATCTGGGTAAATCGCAATTGGGTAATGCTCCCAGTTTACTAAATCTTTACTAATGGCATGCCCCCAATACATCGGTCCCCACACTTTATCAGTGGGATTATGCTGATAAAATAAATGATATTCTCCATTATAATATACCATTCCATTTGGATCATTCATCCAGTTTTTTATTGGTGAAAAATGATATCCTGGGCGATAGTTTTCGTTATTTTCCACCGGAAGTGTAGCAGCTTTAACACTTGTAAAATACGGTATAAACGATTGAATCGTCAATATAACAATAATAAACACATGGAGAAGTTTGTTCCCCTTTATGATTTTATACATGCCATCACCTTTTTTAGGAAAATTTTCATTACGCTTTGCTCTTTCCTGCTGTGCTCTAGTATCACAAATTGCGGTTAGATTTCTTCAGGTCAAGGATCTGATTAAACCATATTTGGCATAGGTAATAAACCGCGTAGGCTGTGAAACTACCGATGAATAAAATCGTAACTGGATAAAAATAGATTAGCGTGAAACACACTCCTACAATGACCAATAAAAGAATCGTTAAGACTGGATTCATAAGTGAGAAGAAAAAGGCATTCCGAATAATGAGTTTCCAGTTTAGTTCAAAATGGACCATAATCGGAAAAAGATATATGGATAACGAACAGAACAACAAAATGCCAATAACTAAGATGATATAAAGAATAAGTTGAATAATCGAGGATTCTGGCTGAATGAGACGATAATCAAATAACAAGAAAATGCCGATCACAGTCCAAAGGACCGAAAGGATTGAACTTTGTTTAAAATTTTCCTTCAACATTGCAAAGAAATTTTTAAACATACCGTCCGTCTCGTTTTGTAAAATTCGTTTTCGTACAACACCAAACAATGCAGCTGTAGCTGGGAAAAAGGTAATTAAGGGAAGCGAAGTAATGAACCATAAGAAATTTAATAGAATTAAGTCTACAATTGTATTCAATGTCTGAAATAATCTGCTATTAAAAATTTTCATTCTAGTATCCCCCAATTACCATTTCTCTTAATTACCGCCAAATTGATTTTAAAATATATAACTCTAACGAATGTAACTTAACTTCACCATTTTTCACAAAGAGTTCCATTTGTTTATTTTCTTCGTTTGGAAAGATTAGGTCGGTGATTACGGACTCTCCGTCGTTTCCAAATAATTCTATTGAAGACCGATCAACAAAAATATGAAATCTTATCATTTTTTGTGATATAAGATTGCTATCATGTTTTCCTGCGAAGGAATCGTGGAAAGATACCTCTCCCGAATTTGTTCGATCAACAAAGAAATTTTTGTTTTTGACATCATAACCAATAATCGTTTCTTCTTTGCTTCCCTTACAAACCTTGAACCCAAATTCAGTTGCAGAGCCTATTTCAAACTCCGCAATGATTTCGAATGTATTACTATTAACGTTGGATAAAAGATTTTCACCGGGTACGACTACTTCGTTTTGGATTGAAATATTTTCAACACGAAGACCTTGTAATTCTCGAATCGGGTTTTGTACAAGACGAACACCTTCTTCGGTTGTCTTTAATGCAATAACTCTAGGAATAGTCATTGCACTTCGCCATTCTTTTGTGGGGGTTACATTTGCATAGCGCCAGTTACTCATCCAGCCAATATAAATTCTTCTCCCGTCTTCGGCTGGAACATCAGACCAACTAACTCCCGCATAATTATCACGCCCATGGTCAATCCATAAAATCGTTTCCTGAGAGGAATCATTTACAAACGAATTACCATCAAAATTACCAATAAAATATTGCGTTCTGGAGCCTTCCTGTAAGCTAGGATCATCACCTATACTGACAAATAGCACCCACTTTTTCTGATTATCATCACCATCAACAGGTAGTTGAAATAGGTCGGGACACTCCCATACACCATCATGTGATCCATGTCCTTCACCAAACTCACTGGCAAACTCCCATGAAGTTAAATTTTTTGAAGTATAAATTCTAATGGTTTGGCCAGCTGCTAATACCATTACCCAACGATTGGTGTCACGGTGCCAGAACACCTTTGGATCACGAAAGTCTATTATACTTTCCTCTTGAAGAACAGGGTTTCCCACATATTTCGTCCATGTACGTCCATTATCTTTGCTAAATGCAATACTCTGACGTTGTCTTGGATGATTAGAATCTGGATAAGTATCTGCATGTGTGAAAATGGCTACTAATCCTGATTTCCCATCAAAAAAGCCACTAGAGTCGTTCCAATCCACGACGGCACTACCTGAAAAAATCATTCCATTCTCATCTGGTTCCAGACCAATTGGAAGGTGTTCCCAATGAACAAGATCTTTACTTACAGCATGTCCCCAATGCATTGGACCCCATGTAGTTCCATTTGGATGATATTGATAAAATAGATGATATTCTCCATTATAGAACACCATCCCATTTGGATCATTCATCCAATTACTCGCTGGTGAGAAGTGATATTGTGGACGGTATTTTTCGAGATAATTCTGTTTTTCTATGACATTATTCATATAATTTCGTTCTTCCTTTCATTAATAGTCATTCAAAAATGAATAACTATTATTCTTTTTCAAAAAATCAACCAGTTGTTCCCTTGATGGGATACTCGGGATTCCACCTTTCCCTTCTGTTGTAAGTGCTCCTATTGCATTGGCAAACGTAACCATTTCTTCAAAATCAGCATGATTTAATAAATCTAAAGATTTATTCATAGTAAGTAGTTTATATAAGGCACCACCAACGAAGGCATCTCCTGCTCCCGTTGTATCCACTACATTTGCTTTAAATCCCTCTTTATTGCCATAAACATGCTTATTTCTATAAAAGCAGCCATTAGCTCCTAAGGTCACAAAGATCAGAGATGTACCATATTGTTCCTGTAAAATGTCTGTCCCTTTTAGCACATCACGATAACCTGTCAAAAATTCGAGTTCTTCCTCAGACAGTTTCACGATGTCTGCATACTCAAATCCCTTTTTTATTTGCTGCTTTGCCTCATCAAGAGATTTCCATAACGGTATACGCAAATTAGGGTCATACGAAATCAATACTTTATGTTTTTTTGCAAATTCTAATCCAGTAATAGTTGCTGTCGCTGACGGCTCATTTGTTAATGATAATGATCCAAAATGAAAAATCCGAGATTGTTTTATCGTCTCCTCATTGATTTCATTTTTATCTAGCAAAATATCCGCGCCAGGATTTCGGTAAAAACTAAAAGATCTGTCACCTTTCTGGTCTAAATGAACAAATGCTAAGGTTGTATTTACCGTTTCAGAGAATAAGAGATTACTAGTATCAATGTTTTGGTCCTGCAGAACAGCCTTCAAAATGTGACCAAATTGGTCATTGCCCACTTTCCCGATAAACGCCGTTTTCATATTTAATCTGGAGAGTACAACCAATACATTGGCTGGTGCTCCTCCAGGATTTGTTTCAAATAAGATATTTCCCTGATCAGAATGGCCTGTAGGTGTGAAATCAATTAATAATTCTCCTAAAGCCGTAACATCATACATATCTATCATCCTTTTTCTGCTTATTGAAAAGAAAAGCCAGACGGGTAGGAAGTCTGGCTTTATAAGAATTATTGTTTGTTATAACGATCCAAGCCTTTTTGGTAAACATCCATTAATTTTTCAAGTCCCATATCGTTTAATTGCTTAACATACGCATCCCATTCTTTCTCAATTCCACCCTCTATCAACCATTGAGCTTCTTTTTGCTTCACAAATGTTTTGATTTCTGGCTCAATCGTGTTAATAATTTCAAGTTCCTCAGGGGTAAAGAAGATAGATGGATAGTTTTCTTGGACCATATGTGGTCTGTAATACTCATCTAGAATGGCTAATCTTTCTTTTGCTCTTGGCTCCATGTCTACCACACTGCCAAAGTGATCTTTCAAGACAACAAATGGACCACCTGGGGCAACCTTTTGACGCAATTCACCCATTGCAACGCCGGCAGGGAGCTCTTTATTTACTAACATACCATTTGCATCTTCCTCATAAATTTCACCGATTGGACCCCAGTTAATTTGAGCAGACATTTTTGGTTCATACAATTCATCTACCCAACGCATAGTTAGCTCAGGGTTTTTGTTCGCTGACGTAATAACGAAGGCATCTCTACCATACTCAGAATAATTTGAACGACCGATGACAATCTTGCCGTCTTTACCCTTTAAAGGTGGTAAAACAACGTAATCTTTCACTCGATCTGTTCCCACTACTTCAGTATTTTCCCACCAGATGAAAGAGCCTAACGTTGGATCTTCTGTCTTCCCTTTTGCAAAAATTTGTTCTGTTTTTTGAGTTGCTACTTCAGGGTCAATTAAACCTTCTTTCACCCAGCCATTATAATAATTGATCGCTTCTTTAAATTCTGGCTGTACTGCTGCATAGATTACTTTTCCATCTCTCACGACGCGATGATCTGCTTCAAAAGATGAATCTGGCAAGCCAAATAATCCAATTAGGTCTCCCTCGTTACCGCACCAGCCGTTATACCAGAAAGTTAACCCAATTTCGTCTTGCTTTCCGTTACCGTTCGGATCCTTTTCTTTAAATGCTTTTAACACATCATGGTATTCTTCCAATGTTGTTGGCATTGCAAGACCAAGTTTATCTAACCAAACTTTATTAATAAACATAATGTTAGGCATTCCAACTAAATCCATTTCTTCCGCACGTGGTAAGGAATAAATATGTCCATCTGGTGCGGTTACAACTTTTCTCAAATCCGGTCTTTGCTCAAATAGTTTCTTTAAATTAGGTGCATATTTGTCGATTAAATCTTCTAGTGGTATAATAGTGCCATTCTGACCATACTGTATGAGGTCATGATCACTAAATCCTGACGCATAGAACGCATCTGGCAGGTCGCCACTTGCCAGCATTAAATTTTTCTTTTCTTGATATCCATCTCCAGGGATATTATTCCATTTAATCTTAACGTTCGTTGCTTCTTGAAGTCGGTCAAATATGACCATTTCTGAATAATCAGGTGCTAAGGCTGCCTTTGGTGAAACAATGTTTAACGTAACTTGTTTGTCAACAATCGGTAAACCTGTTTTATTAAAGGCTACCTTTTCTGCTTTATCTGATCCTGCGGACTCATTGTTGGTACATCCAGTCAAAGCAAGAGATGCAGTTAATCCTAAAACCAAAGCCATTGATACTTTCTTCTTGTTCTTCACCATTCTTTTCTTCATCGATTTAAGCATTTTGTTTCCCCCTCAATTTTATAATTTTTTTTATTAACCTTTAATTCCGCCAATCATAACACCTTTAACAAAATACTTTTGGACAAAAGGATATACGATTAAGAGCGGAACAGAAGCAACAATAATTACACCATATTTAATCAATTCAGAAACTCTTTGTTTCGCTGCTAACGAATCTAGATCACTAATCATCATGGTTGATGCCTGATTTTGAATTAAGATATTTCGTAATATTAACTGCAGCGGATATAAGTTTTCATTATTCAAGTAAATTAGTGCATCAAAATAGGAATTCCAGTGGCCAACTGCATAGAATAACACCATTACGGCAACAATCGGTTTGGATAGTGGCAGGACAATTTTCGCGAAAAATTTCGCATCGGAGCATCCGTCCATTTTTGCCGCTTCTAATAGTTCATTTGGAATGCTTGTCTCAAAATAGGTTTTGGCTACAATCACATTCCAAACGGCTACTGCCTTTGGTAAGATCAGCGCCCACATAGTATTAAGTAAGCCTAGATTTTTTACTACTAAATAAGTAGGAATTAATCCTCCTGAGAAAAACATCGTCATTAGAAATAAGAACATGAACACGTTTCTTCCATATAAATCTTTTCTGGATAAGGCGTAAGCAGCCATTAAAGTGAATCCTACATTTACGAACGTACCAACAACCGTATAGATGATAGAGTTCTTATAACCAAGCCAAATCTTACTGTCTCTGAATATCCGTTCGTATCCTTCGAAAGTGATTTCTTTTGGCAGCAACCAAACCTTCCCTTCGTAAATCATATTAGGATCACTAAAGGAGGCAATAACGATAAAGTACAAAGGATAGACCACCAATATTAAAATCATCGCCGTTAGAAAAACATTTATGATATCAAAGATCCGATCTTCCTTAGATCTTCTAGTAATCTTCTTATTCTTCAAAGCTAGTAAATTCATGATTGTTGCACCCCCTTACCATAATCCTGTCCCTGATAATTTTTTCGCGAACTTATTTACTGCTATTAATAAAATTAAGTTAATCACTGCATTAAATAATCCTACTGCAGCAGCGAAGCTATATTGTGCTTGTTGTAACCCCATTTTGTATACGTAAGTTGGGATGATTTCTGCAGACGGCTGATTCATAGGCGTTTGTAAAAGGTAGGCCTTTTCAAAGCCGATATTCATAATGCCGCCTACGGACAGAATTAATAAAATAACGGCCGTTGGCATGATTGCTGGTATATCAACATGCAAGATTCGCTGCCATTTATTTGCTCCATCCATTACTGCTGCTTCATGTAGTTCGGGGCTGACTCCTGCAAGTGCAGCCAGGTAAATAATCGCGGCCCATCCTGTTTCCTGCCAGACTCCGGATGCTATGTATAATGGTTTAAACCATTCTGGTTTTGCCATAAACGATATCGGATCTCCGCCAAATAACAGAATAATATTATTAATCAAACCGTTATTCGAAAAGAAAACAAAGATCATTCCTGCTAACACCACTACCGAGATAAAATGCGGCGCATATACGACCGTTTGAACAAAACGTTTGTATTTCTCACTTCTAATTTGATTTAACATAAGTGCTAGGAATATCGGAAGAGGAAAACCAACGATTAATTGAACCACACTGAGTCCGAGTGTATTTTTAATCAGCGTCCAAAATTGAAAGCTATCAAAAAACCTTTCAAAATGTTTAAACCCTACCCATGGACTTCCCATAATCCCTTTTGTGGCTACAAAATCTTTAAATGCAATTAGAATGCCATACATTGGGAGGTAATGAAAAACAATAAAATAAATTAATGCGGGTAATAGAAATAAGTAAAGCTGGTAATTACTAAGGATCTTTTTAAACTTTAATCCTCTTTTTACTTTGGCAGGTGAATCGATAACAGAATTTGCCTTCCTTGCCATTTCCATATCCTTGCCTCACTTTCACGTTTATTTTGTTGTTTGTGCGCCTCTTATCATTTTTGAAACGTTTCCAAATTAATATAAAAAAATTTGGTCTGTAATGTTATTCTCACAATTAATAAAAAGTACTCGCTCAATCTACAATCCTTACAAATTGAAACGTTTCCATTAAAGACCAAAATATAAAACCCTACGTCGTTTCTCCTCTTCTATACATGACAGGAATTCGATAAATCTCTTGCTCTAACAATTCACCCTCAATCTTTCTTAAGAGTAGTTTTACAGAAATCCTTGCCATTTCTTCGACTGGCTGTCGAATCGTTGATAAAATAGGACGAAACAGTTTATTATCTTGAATACCATCATATCCGATTACTTTAACATCCTCTGGAGTTCGTAATCCATATAGCTTAGCTTTATCAATATATTTAGCAGCAAGTATATCAGTATTAGCAAATATTCCATTTACGTTCTGGTGGTGAGGAAGATTAAAGAAATTTTCAAAGAATGAATCGTCTTCATATACTTCATCATGTTCTTCATAGGTACTAAATTCGATCCCTTGTATCTTTGCCTCATCAATAAAACCTGACTTCCTTAGTAAAACTTCACTATAAGCTGAACTGGTTACTCCTAAGTAAGCCACTTTTGTAGCCCCGGCCTTCACTAGCTCCTGTAAAGCAATTCGACCGCCTGTATAGTTATCAGAAGTGACGCAAGTGATTTTTTTTCCCAAATGCCGGTCCAAGCTAATAATCGGAATATCTGTACTGACACTATCTTCTATATCATTATAGGTAATCCCTATAATACCTGCTACTTTATTCTGATTGAGCATATCTAAATAATAAAGCTCCTTATCAGGCCTGCCACCACTATTGCAAAGCATCAATTTATAGCCTTCCCGATCCAGCTCATCTTCAATATAATAGGCAAGTTCCGAGAAAAATGGATGCCATATACTCGGAAGCAATAATGCAACCATTGTTGATTTTTGCATTTTAAAGTTTCTTGCTACTTCGTTTGGAATATAATTTAATTGTTTGATTGCTACCTTTACTTTCTCACGTGTTTCGGACTTTACGGCTGGATGATTGTTAATAACTCGTGAAACAGTGCCAACTCCAACTCCCGCTAGTTCCGCAACATCTTTAATACTTGGCACTACCATACCTCCAGTAATAAAGTGATTTATTATTCTTATTTTGGAAACGTTTCACCATTTCCATAAACCTATAATATCACCATATTGGAAACGTTTCAACGTTTTTTTCAGAAAAATAAAATAAATTCCATTTTATGATAGGATGTATTTTTTTAAAGCCTCTGCAACACCGTCCTGATCATTAGAAAGTGTGATATCATCCGCAATTTCTTTAACTTGTATTGGTGCATTTCCCATAGCTATGCCAAGTCCAGCGAATTCAATCATATTTATATCATTATAGTTGTCGCCTATAGCAATAATCTCGCTTCTTTGGATACCAAATTCTTTGCACAAAAAATCGATGCCAGAGGTCTTGGTTGCCTGATTAGGCATTATTTCTAAATATGTAGATTTTGAGGGGTAAATATTTAAATGACTAGAAAGATGTTCTTTCAGTTTTTCCTCCAATTTTTGAATTCTTTCAAAATCAGCCATACATAAAATTTTATTTGCTCCCGTATTATTTTGCTCCCAGATTGAAAATAAATTACTAAAATCAGCAATATGCGGAGTAATTTTTGTTATTTCACTCTCTTGTTTGGCCCATTCATCCAATGCTTCTATAAACCACTCATCATCCTTATATAAACTGATATGGATGCCCAATCTTTTAACTATGGTATACACTAACTTTACCTTTGAAACAGGTATTGTAATGTTCAACCGCTGGTCACCATGATTCCAAATAAGCGCACCACTGTAACAAATAATCGGCTGTTCGATATTTAGCTCATGCTGCAAAAACAGCATCCCTCTAGGCATTCTTGCCGAAACTAAGATGACCGGAATTTGTTTTTCATTTACAACTTTACAAATGACTTGTTTTGTGTATTCAGTAATCTCATGCCTCGAATTCAATAAAGTTCCATCAATATCTAAACACACCATTTTGAACGTTTTCAAAAGAAATCCTCCTTGTTACTAACAAGATTATGTTTAATCGGAGTTTACTACCCATGTTTACTAATACTTTATGATTAATCAATACTTGGGTAACTTTTTCAACTCTTTTGTCACCTATCATAAAAACGCCTCTTCATGTAAATC
>JAPSKD010000251.1 GCA_031177865.1 Bacillus sp. (in: firmicutes)
CAAGCACGGTGCCACAAACATCCCTGGTGTATTTGCTGCAGGAGACTGTACAGACAGTGCCTACAAGCAAATCATCATCTCCATGGGATCTGGTGCAACGGCAGCTCTGGGTGCGTTTGACTATCTGATCCGTAATTAATTTTTAACCTATAACCGCTTCCTGCCTTTGGCAGGAGCGTTTTTTTTTCACACTCAAAAAAGTGCTTATTACCGTACTTTTTATACTGCCGGGAACAAGCACTTTAAGGATTGAGTTAATAAATCACTATTTAGAAATTAATAAACTAATTTACTGTCTAATAAACCACACATAAATAAACCATTTAATATACCATCTTCATCATGTGTATGAGTTACATATTTTGCCGCCTTTTTGACATTATCTAAGGCATTTCCCATTGCAATGGGAGTTGCAACCAGTTCAAACATTTCCAAGTCATTTAATCCATCGCCAAATGCATAGGTTGATTCTCTGGAAATGTTTTTTATTGAGAGCAGCCGCTCTATTCCTGTTGCTTTAGAAGTTCCTGCAGGATAAATATCGCATCCAAAAGGAGAGTTCCTCACAAATTGGAAGTAAGGAAAACGCTCCTGATAATAGTTTTCCTCCCCTTCTTCACAGAATATCAGCATTTGATGAATGGTCTCATTTAAGTATAAACGATCATCTATTGGCGGATATACCCCGCCTACCCGCTGATAGTTCTTGGTGATTAACTCTGATTCACCAGCAGTAACAGTTATGTTTTCAGCGTTGTAAAATGCCAATTCATGCCCATTCCGGGAAGACCCTTCATGCAATGCTTTAACTTCAGTTGCATTTAATGGATTCTCATATATTAATTCGCCTTCATAGATAACATATTGGCCATTCATAGCTACACAAGATCGAATTCCTGTTTCCTCCATAACATATCCTATTTCCATTATCGTTCTTCCTGTAGCAATGACCGGCTCTACTCCTAGCTCCCGCAGCTTATGTATGCCTTCAATAGAACTGCTTGCTACTTTTAATTCGCTTGTTAAAAGTGTTCCGTCTAAATCAAAAAATACCACTTGTTTTTTGTCCATTTTTCACCCTGCTTTCTTTTTAAGCATGGATTAAATCTGCTCCATATGCTTTCTGCCATTCTTTTTTAAATACTGCCACATCAGAAGCTGTAGAAGGAAATGCAATAAATTTCGAAATGAGATCAGGGCTTACCGTTACCGTTTCTGCTCCTACCAGACAAACATCATGAATTTGCTGAACATTTTTAAAGCTAGCTGCCAGAATCTCAGTTGATAACTGATAGCTTTCAAATAATTGTGCAATCTCTGATACTACTTTTACACCGTTTCCGGTTAAATTATCAATCCTGTTCACATAAGGTGCCACATATTTAGCACCTGCCAATGCTGCCATAAGTGCCTGAAAAGAAGTATAAATTGTTGTCGCAAGAACTGGGATATTTTCTTCGGACAATATTTTAATTGCCTTAAGGCCTTCCTCTGTTACAGGAATTTTTACTGCTAGTTTGCCAGTTAGCTCCTGCATTATAAAATTCGCTTCTTCTAACATTTCTTCAGCAGTTTCTCCAAGTAACTGCACAAATAATTCTTTTTCCTCCCCAATAACTTCTCTAATTTCCTTCAAAACTTCTAGGAAAGGGCGATTCTCTTTTACAAGAATTGATGGATTCGTTGTAACCCCGGCAATTGGATAATACTCGTTTAGATGACCTATTTGTTCAACATTGGCAGAGTCTATATAAAGTCTCATTTTTATCCTCCTCAAAAATAGAGACTTAATCTTTAATAGACTAAGCCTCTTTGTTTGTTTAGCAGCAGAGGTTAATCATCTGCTTATTTATTCACTAATAATTTTTAACTCAGTATTTAAATCAATAGGAGGAATCTCTTTATTTTCTAAGTACAAGGTTCCCGGAAGCTCAGCTTCTGTCATACCATCAAAACGCAAGGTAATATGTCCAAGGGTAGTAAGATTTCGCTGCACAAGATTGCCAACGGCAGTAATTTCAAATGCCTCATTATCTATAAGCAGTCGTTGGCCTTCTTTTATTTTTCCCTCTGTATTTACAACATCAATGTTATAGCAAAAATCTTTTAGATCCTGAGGAGCCTCATTACCGAATAAAATAAACATTTTCTCTTCAAGGAATGTATTTGCAAAAGGACCAACATTTTTGATTTTGTTCTCATAAATCTTTTTCATAAGCATTAGCATCAACAAGGAGTTGTGCTAGAACGCCTCCTTTTACTTCTAATTTGGTATAGTAATAGAATCGATTTCTAAACAATGCTTTTCTTATTCGTACAATCCGAAACTTGCCAGCCAGGCGACGAACACCCTAGGCACACCTATTAAGAAACGAGAATACAAAACAGATGGCACACCGACTTCAACTGTTTCAGGTTCAGCATCTGCAAGCCCTAAACCTACTGGAATAAAGTCACAGGCATTTTGAGTGTTAATAGCAAACAGTGCAGGAAGAGCAAGGTTTGGCGGAATATTGCCTTTTCCAATTTCAACTCCAATTAATGTACCAATAACCTGCGCAATAACAGCACCAGGTCCGAGTAATGGTGATAGGAAGGGCAGTGAACAAATGAAACCTATCAATAGCAGTCCCCAGATGTTTCCTGCTAGCGGTGCCATGACATCAGCAAATACATTCCCAATGCCTGAACCCTGGATAATTCCTATTAACAAGGAAACAAAGGCCATAAATGGAATGATCGTGTTAATCATTGTTTGAACTGCATCACGTGCAGCCTGATAGAAAGTATTAATAACTTTACCGGCACCTAAGCCAAATTTAGTTATAATGCTCTTATTCTTATTGGCAGCTAACGTTTGGGAAATCTTTTTGTCTGTGCTGTATTTATATTCTTTTTCAGTTTCAGGAAGCTTTTCTGCCGCTGCAGCTACGTGAACTTCTGCATCACTAGCAGGCTCAATTTGATCTTTCCCAACCGCAGATACATAAATATCTTCAGTTATGAATTTAGCCAGAGGGCCTGATTTACCTGTCGGCATTATATTAATCGTAGGTATGCGTTTTTGCGGATAGATCCCGCAGCGAAGTGTACCTCCACAGTCAATGATAGCAACCATGATGTTCTCATCCGGAACAGAGGTTTGGAACCCATTAACTGGTTCAGCACCAGTTAATTCTGCAATTTTCTCAACAATATCGGGCTTTGAACCTCCGCCAGTAATATAGACAATTTTATTTTTTTGATCTGTAGGAGTAATTGTCAGCGGACCTCCGAATCCTCCGCTTCCTTTTACAACTTTAATGGAACGATATTCAGCCATTTCCTAACCCCCTCTAAATCCTAGTGATTTAATTTAACTTCTGTTTTCAGTTTAATTCCTTGCTGCTTTTCAACGATTTTTGTTGTGAAGTCAGTAATCCACCCAGCAAAGAAGTTCATGACAAGACCAACCAGCAGGTAACGGACAGCCAATTCTGCTGTACTGAAACCAAGTGTCTCAATCCCCGCTGCAATACCAAGAAAGATAAAAAGTTCACCAGGATTGATATGTGGGAATAAACCATTGCTTGTATGACAGAAATAAGCTCCAGATGCATAGTAGCTTGGTTTGTATTTTTCAGGCAGAAAACGTCCTAATGAAAGAGCCATTGGATTACCCAGCATAAAGGAACCAACAAACGGAAGAACCATATACCTTAATAGAGGGTTTTTCGATGATGCCTTTGCCAGCCTGTTAATTCGTTTCTCTCCAATAATCTGAATAAGGGTATTCATTGCAACTATTAAAAGTAATACAACTGGGACAATGCCGGTCATCCATGATATGAAAACATCTGCGCCAGTTTGAAATAATTTCATAAAACCTTCAGCAAATTTGATAATAAAATCCATTAAATTTCACCTCTTATTATTTTCTTACAGCAACAGCACGTTCTGCTTTTAACATCATGTTCTTAAAAAGACTATTCTTCTCAGGAATAACTCCTCCGCTCATGATGATCTTATAATTGGATGCTGCATCGAGGATCGCCAGCTTCAAGAGTTTATTGCAATGAGCTAAATCTTCCTCTTTTAACGTTCTGATGTTTTTATCCTCAAAACCTGGCAACTCCTTTACCTTTGCCAGAATCGTAACCCCTTGCATTTTTTTCGCCTTCAAAATTCTTCCGCTGTTTGATACGGCAAACAGGACAATGGTTCCAGCACGAAATTTCCCAGGTTTCTTGCCTATTGCTACCTTCCCTATTCTTCTCAGCTCTGCATAAGATTTTGAAAAATGCTTTATCTGCAGAAACCCCAGTCCCATTTGAACCAGAAATGCCCCTGCGATAAAAATCATGATTACTAGAATATTCATTGGTTTTCACTTCCTAACAATTGATTCAGTTATGACCTGCTTGCATAAATCAGGCATTTGCCTAATTCTTCATAGCTGGATGAGTGTGCCATCTGCTCGATCAGCTGATCGTCAGCTGCAATCCTGATGATTTCGTCATAAATTTTGACTAAGAGACTCGCATCATAATCTGTTTGCTTTGGAATCCCTAACAAAAAGACCAGTTTTATTTCTTTTCCGTCAGCAAGGACGTTTTCTGGAAAGACCCCCAGCGACAGTTCAATTTTGTCTGTTGCGGTATTACTGGTATGAGGCAAAGCTATGTACCGGTCAAATACCATTGATCCTTTTGCTTCCCTATCTTTTAATCTTTTTTTAAATCCCGCATCTAAGTATCCTTTATCCACTAAGTGATCTACCATGTCCATCACATTTCCTTGATAGCTTTTGCGGCTGTCCAAGAGAAAAAACTTATCTTTATTTATTAACAGCTTCACGAGTGAATTATGCTGGCCCTCATCTTTAAGCTTAAATTTTTGCAGATAGGTTACTTTTTCAATTTGTTTTGAAACACTACTTTCATTGAATATTTCGTCAATCATAATGATTGGAGCATCGGTTTCAAATCCAAGCTTTACCGTTGTAAAAACAATATTGTAATGATCCAATAACTCTTTCAAAGCTTCTGACTCAGCAAAAAGATCGATTTGAGTATTGGGATTTAGGATACGCTGGAGCTGTATCGCCACCAGATTGGCTGTTCCCCGGCCTGTGCCGCAGATGACAGCAACCTTCTGCAAACGTTTGGTTTTTACATCATTTTGAGTAATAAACACCCCAAAATAAAAGGCAATATATCCAAGTTCATCCTCCGAAACGTTTACCCCATATTCTTTTTCAATTACTTGACCAGCAATTTCAGCCATTTTATAGGCGACAGGATACTTCTCTTTCACATCTGCAAGCAGCGGATTATTGATTCGAATATTAAACATGAGGCGATTTAACATAAACGTTAAATGATATTGCAGATCTTTAAAAAACTCTTCATTTTCCAAAATGATGTCCTTTTCAAATCCCAGCTGTTCCATAATTAAGTTTAGAAGATTTTTTATTTCATCCGTAATACTGATATCCGCCATGCTTCGAGTATTCGTCGGTGTCCTTCTTCCTGCAATTGGTATCGTAATGAACTGGATTTCCCGCTGGGGAATACTGATTGGAAGCTGTTTTTCTATTGCCTCCGTTATCTCCTGGGCAAGCTGATAATCCTTTGTGTCCAATAATCTATTATGCTTATCGCTCATTTTTTCAATAGTATGGCCTTTTAAAAATCGATCCAGCATGACAATAATGGATTTCATTAACCTGTCTTGTGTAGACGATTCCAAATCATGCTGCTGAGAGATCCTTACTACTTGTTCTTTAATATCCTCATCAAGGGGATAGTCGCTATATAGGTAGTCATACACGTTATCAAGAATAAAAAAGCGCAAATCCAGCTCACTGCCGGTTAAGTACATTCCGCTGTTTTGTTTCCCGCGGATGGATAGATTATATGTTTCTAATGAAACTGCAGCTCTTTTTAATTCATTAACAAGCGTAGTCTTTCCTATATTCATTGCAAATGCTAATTCATCAAGGGTATTCGTTTCATTGCTGTTTAGTAAAAGATCAATGATAAAAGCAATCCGGCGCTGTGGTGAATCCAGCATGGCTTTCTCTGATTTAAATTTCCCGATAAAGTCTTCAAACAGCTGATCATCCTTAATATCCAGCCAGTAGCCTTTGCCTCGTTCATTCTCCAATACAGCGATGCCTTCTAAGTCACTATTAAGCTGCTTAATATAATTGCGGATGCTACGGGTGCTTACTCCGATTTTCTCTGCCAGATAGTCTAACGGACAATACGTTTTTTTCCTGGCAAGCTCAATGATTTGAAAGACTCTTTCATCTATACTTGCATCAGTCATGTGATCACCACCTCCTCCGTTAAAATGAATGGCATAAATTACATCAGAATAATTTAAATAATGTTATATATTTTTAGAAGGTTTCCGATATTCTCCATCCAATTCATCCGCTTTTATCGTCATTGGCGTTATCCCCTGGATTTGCCTCCGGAAATATTAACAGTTGTTCCGGTTACATAACTTGATCGGTCTGAAGCCAGATAAGAGACTAAATCACCAACTTCTTTAAGCTGGCCCTCACGACCCAATGGAATGGACTTGCTATAATCAGTATTCAATCCATCGACAGTAACACCCCTTGTGTAGGCTAAAGCCTCTTCATAAGCTGGCGTTCTTAAACCTGTTGTTTCCAAAATACCAGGAGCAACAGCTACAACACGGACGTTAAACTTACCCAATTCCTTTGCCCATGCACGTGTAAATGAAATGATGGCACCCTTTGTTGCAGAGTAACAGCTTTGTCCAGCTGAACCCTCTTGGCCAGCTTCTGAAGCAATATTAATAATAACTCCCTTATTTCGTTTCACCATTTCTTTAGCAGCCGCTTGTGAACAAAGGTAAGGTCCTTTTTGATTGACTGCCACCATTAGGTCAAAATCATTCTCACTCAATTCATATTCGGGTCTTTCTCCAACTGCATCCACTAATAAACGAGGCAAGTTGATACCTGCATTATTTACAAGGATTTCTACAGAACCAAATAAATCAATAGTTTGTGCAACCATTTGGTCAACACTTTCTTTTTTTGTTACATCACATTTAATAAAATAGGAACCGTTCGCCTGCTGCCCATTTTCCCCATTTATATCAGAAACGACAACTTTAGCTCCGTTCTTAATCAATTCTTCTGTAATTTGCAGGCCGATGCCAGATGCCCCCCCAGTTACTATTGCCACTTTTCCTTCAAGTTCAAGCCAAGAACCACTCATATTTTTCTCCTCCTAAATCCCATTATGTAAAGCGGTTTCATCTATGCTTTAAGTATAGGTACTTAGAAGGATAAGATTAATACACTCTTTTTCACACGAAAGTGAAAACGGTTGCTATAATTAAATTTAAGTATGTGTTAATGAAAAAGGACACTGCCAAAGCAGCATCCTCCATTCTTTTAATTCACCGCCATCCTCCCCAGCGGCCCATTTTCATCAATAATATCCTGCAGTGCATAAACGGAAATCGGAAACATCGGGAATCCATAAGCATAAGGCGTTATTTCATACAGCTGGAAATAGAT
>JAPSKD010000252.1 GCA_031177865.1 Bacillus sp. (in: firmicutes)
CTCTCACAGCAACTGGTAATTCTCGATTATAATTGATTTAGGCCCTTCTTTTGTGATCACACAACTTACTTCTACAGCTGAACCATAAGGGATACTAGCGATTCCTCCATTATTAATTGTGTTAACAGGCTGAATATCTCGCTTATCATGATAAATCGATGAAATTAATCGAACTGCTGCATCACTGTAATATTCTCCTCCTCGTTCTTCTAACTGAGGTGGTTTGATTGATTGATAAATTAGAGTCTTTGTACAGCTCGAATAATTCCTCTTCTAATTTTTTCACGACTTCTGCTCTTGTTTTACCCTCTTTATAGTTTTTAAACTCCTTTTCTAGCATTTCATTACTCTTATAATAGTAGAGGTGATATGGACATGTTAGGACATTTAATGAGCAATAAACACTGCCCCCGTCTAGGTAAACATCTAATCCGTATACCATATGATTTAAACAAGCAAAGTCAATTCAAATACTAGAATGATCAACATCTAATAGCTTTGCTACCCCCATCTCAATTCCGATCGTAACATTAACGATTTTCTTATAATCCCTATAGCGAAGAACAGCTTCAAGTCACCTTTCTGGCTGGGTTTGTAAAGTTAATCAACCAAGTATCTGGACATAACTCCTCCATATCTTTTACAATGTCCAAAATGACCGGAATGGTTCGCAATCCCTTAAAAAGTCCACTAGGTCCATTTGTTTCTTGACCTAACACCCCATGACTTAAAGGAATTCTTTCATCTTAGCACGAGCATCAAGTAACCCTACGCGAAATTGTGTCGTAACAAAATCTGCATCCTTCAATGCTTCTTTCCTATCTAATGTTAAATGAACCTCAATTGGAAGAACTGCCTCTTTAATGAGAAGCCTAAAAAAAGAAAATACTATGTTAGCGTTTTGAAGCTAACTAAAAAAACTATATATCAAGGCATTATGATAGGTCTTTTGTTATTGTCTCAGTTTTAGTGTTCTATTTTTACCAATACTTCTCTTACCTTCTTTAAAGCAGCTTCTACCACTTTGTCCATATCGTAATATCTGTACTCACCTAAACGACCACCAAAAATTACACTATTTTCAGTTTCAGCTAAAGCTTTATACTTCTCATATAATGCACTATTTTTTTTATCATTTATTGGATAATAGGCTTCATCGCCTTTTTCCCATTCAACGCTGTACTCTCGACTAATAACAGTTTTAGGCTGGGTACCAAAATCAAAGTGTTTATGCTCAATAATACGTGTAAAAGGTGTTTCGCGATCCGTATAATTTACAACAGCATTCCCCTGATAGTTAGACATGTTTAAGATCTCTGTTTCAAAACGTAAACTCCTATACTCCAACACACCAAACTTATAGTTAAAATAGGCATCTATAGGACCTGTATACACTACCTTGTCTGCAAGGCTATCCCATTTCTTCTTTTCTAGCAGATAGTCTGTATTAAGTATGAGCTCAATTCCCTCTACCATTCGTTCAATCATTGCGGTATATCCACCTTTTGGAATTCCCTGATAAGGATCGTTAAAGTAGTTATTATCATATGTAAACCTTACGGGGAGCCTACGGATAATAAAAGCGGGTATATCCGTACACGGACGTCCCCACTGTTTTTCAGTATAACCGCGAATAAGTTTTTCATAGATATCAGGACCAACAAGGTTAATTGACTGTTCCTCAAGATTTTGTGGATTTTCTACATAGTTTTCTCTGCGTTGCTGTAGAATTTTTTCCCTTGCTTCATCAGGTGTTATTACTCCCCACATTTTATTAAATGTGTTCATATTAAAAGGCAGGTTATAAATCTCTCCACAATAGTTTGCAATTGGACTATTGATATAATTGTTAAACTCTGCAAATTGGTTAACATACTCCCACACTTCTTTATTGCTAGTATGGAAGATATGCGCTCCATATTTATGTACCTGAATATCCTCGACTGTTTCGGTGTAGATGTTCCCGGCAATATGGTTTCGTTTATCGATTATAAGACATGTTTTACCTGCCTTTTTAGCTTCGTGCGCAAAGACAGAACCGTATAGACCCGCACCAACTATTAAGAAATCATATTTTGTTTTCATCTCGATTATTTCAACTCCTACATTGTTCTAACACACGTACTTCATTTATAGAATGTGCGTACAAGCTCGCAATTTTCTCTTGTAAAATAAAATAGCCTTCTATGCCTTTATTATGATCATAGAAAGCTATTTGTACTATTCATTGAAGACGAAAGATTAAGTAAAAAGACCGCAATTTTTCGATAGATAATTAAACAGCATTTGTTTAATTAAATCCTACTAATTTTTGTGATATTTTATAGGCAGATATCGAAATTTTACGTCCAACCCGACCTGGTAAATTAATTGTATGTCCCAGAATGCCATATCGCAGATCATTATAAAGAACTGGATCCTTATCCTTAATATACTTCCATAGTTGTTTTTTCTTTAACAAATTCTCTTGCTCTCCAGACCGTATTAGTAAGATCGCAGACACGACTGTCACAATTTCTAAATGGTGTCTCATATACTGTCGGAGCTTTGGACTTTCAAGATTATCTAATGGGACCAGATCAATCATTAACTTATTTACTTTAATCTGTTGATCGACTCTTTTAATCATTACTTTCTCATTTACTGACTGATCTTCCCTGCCAATAAAATATCTATAAAAATCTACATTCATATAAAAGATTTTCTTTACACGTTCGAGAGGTTTATATACATATAGATTGTCAACATAAAAAGTATGCTTAGGAAGTTCCAGACCACAGTCCTTCAGCAATTGTGTTCTATATATAACAGAATGCATCAAGATATACTGTCCTTTACGAAATTGACCAATGTCCTCCCAAGTGAAAATGACTCCTTCAGGAAGCACATTTTCATATTTCATAACCTTCTTGTACTTAGCCCCTTCTTTTTCATATACAAAATTGCTTATTATCATATCGACTGAGGTTGCTTCTACTAAAAAATCGTTCAATTTTTTTAGTATTTTAAGATATGCTCGTGTATCTACCCAGTCATCGCTGTCGACTACCTTTAAATATCGTCCTGAGGCATGACGAATACCAGTATTTACAGCTTCTCCATGTCCACCGTTCTCCTGGTGAATCGCTTTGACGATTGTTGGATATAGTTTTTCATATTGATCTGCAATCTCTGCTGTATTATCAACTGACCCATCGTTAATTATTAATAGTTCTACCTGTTCTCCTCCAACCAAAAGAGATTCTATGCAATAACTCATATATTCTTCTGAATTATAACAAGGAATGACAATCGATAATAATTTCATATCTAACCTACCTTTCCTGATTTCTAATGTCTGGCAATGTTGGTTAAAAATCATGTTAATGATCGGGAAAAATATCTAGAACGAAATTGTACCATTATTTTTCAATGTAATAATATCAGCTATTTATTCCCAAAGTTCTTATGTGTCCTCTACTTTGAAAGTGTAAAGAAGGGAAAATGATTACACTAAATTATAGTTAATTGGCTCCCTCACTCTGCTTACCAGACTCCTGCTTGAAAATCACCTTAAATATTGGGAAGAAGACCCAAAATGAAATGGCACTATTTATAATCATAGTGATAACATCCGCTGTTGTTTCACCGACTGAACCCATTCCCCATGTATTCATAAACAAATTGTATATCGGGGCCTTATAGAATCCTTGAGCTACTGCTGCACCTATAGTTATGCCAATATACGCCACTACATACCAAAAAGCTGCCTTCCAAATATTACTGTTGGATTTAAATGTTATGCTTCTCTGGGCGAAAAAGTTAATAATCTGTGCGATAGCAAGTGTTATTTGAACAGCGAGAAAATAGGCAAGCCCACCTCCACCTCCGGAAGCAAGAGAACCTGCAGCATAATCAAACACATAGTAAGGACTACCGTCAAAGTTCTTTCCAAACTGTAATACTTGGAAACTAGTAGTGACTAAAGATGTCTGTACGAACAAACTCTTGAAAACAGGCATTAATACAAGTTGTAAAACAGTCAATCCATTACTTAACATAAAGAATACTAGGAATTGTGCAGAATTAGGATGTTTTTCTTTATAACTATTCCAAAGCCCTATTGGTTTTCGGATTAGTTTCATATTGTTTTGGACGTTGTTGCTCATTCTATTTTACATCTCCTTTACCGTCACTGCTATGGAATTTTCCTCCTTTGTTCCCTTAATCAACTTACGTCTTTCCTTTAAAACATGCTTCAATCCTTTAAACAATTGTCCATTTGCGATCATCAAGATACCATCTAACATTGGCATATTTATAATCCCGCCTGTCATTCTGGCAATTCCCCTAAACGGCATATGGTAGATCGACATCATAATAATATTTGCTGTGCTTCTCTTTCCTATTTTTCTTAGGAACCAATATGAAAAGCGTATTAACTGAAACGCTAACCGGGCAACAACTCCCTTTGCATACTGACATTGGGCAACAGTATCGTTGTAACCAAGCGGCCGGGAACGATCCCATGTGGAAACAGGAACGTTAAAACCAAGAAGCTGTTCAAACTCAGCTTGGCTTACTTTACTTACTTTTCCAGAGTAATAGGATGGGAGATTTGTTCGATCATACGGAAGTGGCGCTTTTGTCCCTTCAATATAAATAGTTCCTTCTATTTTAATGTCCGCAACTGATGCACCGATCATAATCGCATAATTCGCTTCTTCTATTTCCCAATTATTTGTTTTCACATTAAAATATCGGAATGTTTTATCATCAAAAGGAATGGTAACTTCCTTTGTTTCACCAGGATTTAAGAATACTTTCGTAAAACCTTTTAATTCCTTCTTAGGTCTAAAAATACTTGTAGATTGACAGCCTACGTATAATTGCGCAACCTCACTTCCAGCCATGCCACCTGAATTGGTCAATTTAAATGTTACTCCATCCTTTGTAACTTGAATTTCTGAGTATTCAAAGGTTGTATAACTTAATCCAAAACCAAATGGAAATAAAACATCCATATCCGCTGTATCATAATAGCGATAGCCAATATATGGACCTTCTCGGTATTCTACACTAACCTCTTTACCTGGGAATTGGTGAAAGGAAGGTGTATCCTCATATCGAATTGGATAGGATTCAGCAAGTTTACCAGATGGATTTACTTCACCGGACAATACCCGCAGGATGGCTTTAGCGCTTGCCTGCCCACTCAAATATCCATGAACTAACCCTTTTACTTTATTAATCCACGGCATTTCTACTGCTGCACCCGCTGATAGAACGACCACGATATTTTGATTCACTTCATATAAAGCATTCAGCAGTTCAATCTGATTTTCTGGTATGTTCATGTTTTGTCTGTCTAACCCTTCAGCTTCCGTTACTTCATCCAGACCTATATATAAAAGAACAATATCTGCTTCTTTTGCAAGAGAACATGCTTTATTTACTTTTTTCTTATTTTTCTTTCCATATCGCTCAAATCCAGATTCAAACCCAATGCTTTTAATGTCAAATTCCTCAATACAATCTAACGTATTTTCAAGTTTTGTAGGGTTTACAATTGATGAACCTGCCCCCTGGTATCGTGCTTCTTTTGCAAAATCTCCGATTATCGCGACTGTTTTTTCTTTTTTGATTGGCAGTATTTCTTCGTCGTTCTTTAACAGAACGATGGATTCTTCAGCAACAGTTTGTGCCAATTGATGATGCTTTTCCTTATCAATCTCTTTATGAGATTCTTTAAAAACTTCCTCTGTTGTAAAAATAAGATCTAGTAATCTATCAACATTCTCGTCTAAGACTTCCTCTTTAATTTTTCCAGTTCTTATTGCTTCAATAATTTCTTCATTCGTCTCTCCTGAAGTTGTAGGCATTTCAAGCTCATTCCCGGCAATTAAACCTTCTACACGGTCATTGCTTCCTCCCCAATCAGTTACAACAACCCCTTCAAAATTCCACTCATATCGTAGAATATCCCTCATTAAGTGGTTGTTTTCATTAGTATAGGTGCCATTTAACATATTGTAAGCAGACATGATGGTTTTTGATCTGCCCTCTTTAATTGCTATTTCGAATGCAGTTAGATAAATTTCCCTTAACGTTCTTTCATCAACAATCGTATCAATTGCCATACGTCTTTCTTCCTGATTATTTACAGCAAAATGCTTAACACAAGCAGAAATACCTTGTGATTGAATTCCTTTAATCATACTTGCAGCCAGTTTACCTGCAAGATATGGATCTTCACTAAAATACTCAAAGTTCCTTCCTGCTAAAGGATTTCTCTTCATATTGATCCCAGGTCCTAATAGAACATTCACTTTTTGTGCAACTGCTTCTTCACCCAAGTACTCGCCCATTTTCTCGCCAAGCTCTTCGTTCCAGCTATTGGCTACCGTCGCAGCTGTTGGAAAACAAGTCGCAGGAATACTAGGGTTTAACCCAAGATGATCAGCAGCTGCTGCTTGCTTTCGAACACCATGTGGTCCGTCTGCAAGAAATATGCTATTGATTCCAAGACGATCTATATTTTGTGTCTGCCAAAAATCTTTACCAGACATTAGAGATGCTTTCTCCTCTAAAGTCATCTTACGAATTAACTCTTTATATTTCATCGCTACTCCTCTTCCTGAAATTTCGGCGGTACCTCAGATAGAAGTACCGCCGAATATTTGTTTATCATCATTCAATCTACGTAATATATATAATTCTTTACCTTTATTCGCTCATCTTACGAGACTTTTTGTAAATCATTATTGCTCCTAGTAGTAAAAGGACACCTAAGAATACATCAATGCCAATTGCAACTTTTTGCCAAGGCAACATTCCGATCTGAATATTGTTACCATCATAAGCCCAGCTGTTGACAACCGTATACATAATATTTTTAGAAGCGTTACGCATAGCAATCACAGTTGTCGCAGCAGAAGGGTCTTTTACATTATTTTGTTCTCCATCAAACGTCGACAACATCGCATCCACACCATTTGAAAGAGCCGCATCCGCATTCATAAAGCCGTGACCATTGTTTCTGAAAAAGTCTGTTAATGCCATACCGCGGAATCCCCACTCATCACGTAGAACAGTATTCATTAAGTTACTGTTTTCACCGACCCATTTGTGTCCGAGAAAATTCCAGCCAACCATAAGTGCATCCGCCTTGCCTTCTTTAACAGCTATTTCAAAAGGCTTAAGATAGACTTCACGAATGGCCTGTTCATTTGACCAGATAGAAACCATCTTTCCATTTGTATCATACAAAGCAAAATGCTTAATATATGAATACACACCGTAGTTTTTTGCTCCTTTAACAGCATTTGCTGCAATTTTTCCTGCAAGAACGCCATCTTCGGAGTAGTACTCATAATTTCGACCACCAAAAGGGACACGATGAGTATTCATGGCAGGAGCATACCAACCGGTAACGTTCATTTCCTGGGCCATTTTCCCCATACTTTCTCCATATTTAAGGGCTAAGTCTTGATTCCAAGTAGATGCAACAACGATTGCTACTGGAAATCCAATAGAGCCAGCT
>JAPSKD010000253.1 GCA_031177865.1 Bacillus sp. (in: firmicutes)
GCTAAGTCTTTGCTCGTGAAGAACGTTTTATCTTTATAGTAAATTTCCATATTATTACTATCTCCTTCTATTGTAATATGTTTATAGTGACAAAAACGTCAGTATTGTCCCGTTAATTATAATGTGTAATTATGTAAATTGTAAATACCATAAAACAAAGGAAAGAAGGGATTCATTTGAAAAGTAGAGCTGCTGTTGCATTTGGACCAGGTGAACCACTTAAAATTGTAGAAATCGATGTAGAAGAACCAAAAGCCAAAGAGGTATTAGTAAAAATAATGTATACATCAGTCTGTCATACAGATGCTTTTACATTATCAGGTGATGATCCTGAAGGTGTATTTCCTGCTGTACTAGGTCATGAAGGTGCGGGTGTGGTCGTTGCTGTAGGGGATGAAGTGACTTCAGTAAAACCAGGGGACCATGTTATTCCGCTTTACACAGCTGAATGTGGAGAATGTAAATTCTGTCGTTCTGGTAAAACAAACTTATGTAGTGCCGTACGAGAAACTCAAGGTAAAGGTTTAATGCCTGATGGAACCACTCGTTTCTCTTATAATGGGGAGCCTATTTATCATTACATGGGAACAAGTACATTTAGTGAATATACAGTTGTTTCTGAAGTCTCTTTAGCAAAAATTGATCCAGAGGCGCCACTGGATAAAGTTTGTCTATTTGGATGCGGTGTCACTACAGGGATTGGGGCTGTACACAACACAGCAAAGGTGGAAGAAGGAGCAGTGACAGCCGTATTTGGTCTTGGCGCTATTGGATTAGCTGTTATTCAAGGGTTGGTTCAAGCAAAAGCAAGCCGAATTATTGCTATAGACTTAAATGAGGATAAGTTTGAATTAGCTAAAAAAATGGGAGCAACTGATTTTATCAATCCTTCTAAATTTGATAAACCAATTCAAGAAGTCATCATTGAAATGACGGATGGAGGAGTAGATTATAGCTTCGAGTGTATTGGAAATGTTGAAGTCATGAGGTCTGCTCTTGAATGTTGTTATAAAGGTTGGGGTGAAAGTATAATTATCGGTGTAGCAGGCGCAGGTAAAGAAATTCATACTCGTCCATTCCAATTAGTAACAGGGCGAGTATGGCGTGGATCAGCCTTTGGTGGAGTAAAGGGAAGAACCCAACTGCCAGGAATGGTTGAAGATTATATCAATGGTAAAATCGATTTAGATTCGTTTATCACACACCACTTAGACTTTAAAGACATCAATGAGGCATTTGATTTGCTTCATAAAGGTGAGTCAATCCGTACGATTTTAACATATGGAGAGTGAGAATGTGAGTCTTAAACTTATTGAAAAACATCGCTCTTTTGGCGGAGAACAATGTAAGTACAGCCATTATTCAGAGGTCTTACAATGTGATATGACATTTAGTATCTACTTGCCATCAAATAAAGAAATGAAAAAAACCCCTCTTATTTGGTGGTTATCTGGTTTAACTTGTACAGATGATAATTTTAGTCAAAAAAGCGGGTTTCAAAGATTGGCTGAAAAATATCAAGTGGCAGTCATGATTCCAGATACTTCACCACGTGGAGAACATGTTGCTGAGGATGAAGCATGGGACCTTGGACAAGGAGCAGGTTTTTATTTAAATGCGACACAATATCCATGGGCAAAGCATTATCTTATGTATACGTATATAGTGAAAGAATTAGCAGCTATTGCATCAACTATGGTACCTAATTTCTCAGGAGAAGAAAGCATCATGGGCCATTCAATGGGTGGTCATGGCGCTTTAGTGATTGGCTTGAAAAATAAAGCAAGATTCAAAGCGATTTCTGCCTTTTCTCCTATTTTAAGTCCAAGCCAAGTTCCATGGGGAATAAAAGCATTCTCAACTTATTTGGGTGAAGATCAAGCTTCTTGGAAAGAATGGGATGCTTCAGAGCTAGTCAAAGAACCTGGTATGCCGCCTATTCTTATCACGCAAGGAACTGAAGATAATTTTTATCCAGAACAATTAGAAGAAACTTATTTTCTAAAGAATGCTCAGGAAAATAATCAAGTAGTGAGTTACGAGAAAATGGAAGGTTATGATCATAGCTATTTCTTTATAGCTTCTTTCTTAGATGACCATTTCGCTTTCCATGTGAAGTACTTAAGATAATTCAAAAATATCCACATTGCATCTAAATGTGGATATTTTTATGACTCATTTAGCCTGATAAATGGTTAGTTGGGAGGGATAGCAACTATGGATTTTAAAAAAGTGTTAGCCAATGACCGTGTGAAACCATACTTATTAAAAGCCTGTTATGGGATTGAAAAAGAAAGTCATCGAGTTGACTTGTCGGGAAATTTAGCTAAAACAGATCATCCAAAAATTCTTGGGATAAGAGATGATCACCCATATATTCAGCGGGATTTTTCAGAAACACAGATGGAATTAATCACACCTGTTACTGAGACAATAGAGGATCTGTTTAATTACTTAGCAGCGATTCAGGATGTTGCTTATCGTTCGATGGGTAAGAATGAAATGCTTTGGCCATTAAGCATCCCGCCACAGTTACCTGAAAAAGAAGTAGACATTGTTATTGCGAAATTGAAAAGTGTTGAAAATGTTCGATATCGTCAAACATTATCCGATTCTTATGGTCGTCGTAAACAAATGATTAGTGGTGTCCATTTCAACTTTGAATTCGGCGAAGAGTTGATTCAAGGGTTATTTAGCGTACAATCGGAGATAAAAGATTACCGACAGTTTAAAGCAGAGATTTATCTAAAAGTCACAAGAAATTATCTACACTATCGATGGTTAGTGACTTATTTTTATGGGGCTTCTCCTAGTAGTGAAAAGAATTTTTTTGAAGATGATTCTTTGCATGAGGCAATAAGAAGCATTAGAAGCAGTAAATATGGTTATACCAATTCGGATGATGTTCAAGTGTCCTATAGTAGTATACAGAACTATTTATCAGATCTTTCTATGATGGTTAAAAGAGGACTTTTATCAGAAGAAAAAGAATTTTATGCACCTATTCGTTTAAGAGGTGGCCATCATGTTTCAGATTTAGCAGATCACGGTGTTAACTATATCGAATTGCGCAATATAGATTTAAATCCTTTTGAAACATATGGAATTAGTTATGAACAAGTAGAATTTCTCCATCTTTTCTTAATTTATTTACTATGGAAAGATGAAGGAGAACATTGTGATGAATGGGTGGAAATGGGTGATTTTTACAATGATATTGTGGCCCTAGAGCATCCATTAGAGCACACACAATTTGAAGTAGAAGCTAAAAATATGATTGATGAGATGGAACATTTAGTAGAAATTTTAGATTTAACTGTTTCCAATACGTTAATTGTTCATCTGAGAGAAATGCTAATGGACCCAAGTAAGACTTTAGCTGGGAGACTTTATAAAGAAAGTGAGAAAAGCAGCCAAAGTCAAGTGGCTACGTTGATTGCTAAAGAAAATTATAATAAATCATGGGATAAGCCCTATCAATTAGCAGGATTTACTGACATGGAGTTGTCCACTCAGATTTTAATGTTTGATGCCATACAGCAAGGAATCCAGGTAGAAATTTTGGATCGGCAAGATCAATTTTTGAAGCTTCAATTAAAAGAGCATGTTGAATATGTAAAAAATGGAAATATGACTAGTAAAGATAATTATGTATCCACTTTAATTATGGAAAATAAAACAGTAACAAAGAAAATTCTTCAACAATATGGATTTCGTGTGCCGAAAGGGGAGGAATTTCAAACAATCGAAAAAGCTTTACGTTCCTATGATCTTTTTTCCAGCAAATCTTTTGTTGTTAAGCCGAAAACAACCAACTATGGATTAGGAATATCGATCTTCAAAGAAGGCGCAAATTATGAGGATTATCAAAAGGCACTCAAGCTAGCATTTAAAGAAGACTCATCTGTATTAATAGAAGAATTTATTAATGGAACAGAATATCGATTTTTTGTTTTAAATAATAACGTTTATGCTGTTTTATTAAGAGTTCCTGCGAATGTTGTAGGTGACGGTAAACATACGATCGAAGAGTTAGTCATGCAAAAGAATTGTGACCCGTTAAGGGGAAGAGACCATCGGACACCTTTAGAAATTATACAATTAGGTGAATTGGAGAATCTTATGCTTAAAACTCAAGGATATCGAATGGATTCGATTCCACAAAAAGATGAAATCGTCTATCTGCGTGAAAATTCCAATATTAGTACAGGAGGGGACTCGATTGATGTGACCGATCAAATTCCTGATGATTATAAAAAAATAGCAGTGGATGCGGTATCTGCACTCGGGGTTGAAATTTGTGGTATTGACTTGATTATTGAAGATACAGATGTTCCTGCTACTAATAATTATGCTTATGGAATTATTGAAGCCAACTTTAATCCATCCATGTATATGCACATTTATCCATATAAAGGAAAGTCCCGACGATTAACGATGCATATCATCCATTATTTATTCCCTGAACTGACAAAGTCGGGAATCAAAGTTAGTCAAACGGGCATCAAAGCTGTTGAATGTCTGAAAAAGTGATTTAATGTGTGCAAACTCAAACATGCATAACCTCGTCCTGAGTAGGGTCGGGGTGAAAATAATATTAATAGGAGAATGAGCGATGATTGCTGCTCATGAAGAAATTGTGGATAGTTTTGATAAAATTGATTCCGCAAAAGCACAGGAATTGGTAAAAGGGGAAGGCGAAGCCGTTATCTATATTGGCAATGCTTTATGTCCTTATTGTCAAAAGTTCGTTAAAAAATTAAAAAAGGTTGCTGAAGAAACGAATACTCACATCTATTATGTCAATAGTGTGGAAGAATCTGATATGGAAGGCATTACGGCTTTCCGTAATGAATACGATATTCCAACGGTTCCTGGTTTCATCTATACTAATGGTGACACAGTAAACGTGAAATGCGATTCATCCATGCCAGAAGAAGAAATCAAAGCTTTTATGAATAATAATTCCAATACCAAAGCGACAAGTGTCTGCTACATTCTGCTTGGAACATTTTTGACCACATTCTGATCACCAAACATATAAGAGTATATTATCAAATTTTATTAAACAGAAAAAAAGCCCGATAAATCAGGCTTCCAGTAAATGATTTTATTCCAAGTTTCTTCATATTTAATATATAAATAAAAGAACGTAAGAAATACGGACTTAAAGGCGCTCGTCGTGCACCTCAGTTCTCAAAGCGTTAATCTTCAAACTTTCAAATGCTCTCAACCATTTTGGTTGGGAGTCTTTTTTTGACCAGTTTTTCATGTTAAGGGGGTGGATGAAGGACAAATCCCAAGAAGCTGCGGGAAGATTTGTCCTTTATAGGGTGGATGAAGGACAAATCGCAAGAAGCGACCGGAAGATTTGTCCCTAAGAGGAAGGATGAAGGACAAATCTCAGAAGGAGCCGTAGAATTTGTCCTTAAGAAGAGGCAAGAAGGACAAATCGCAAGAAGTGGCCTGTTCAATCATTAGTTTTAGACAACTTGCTTTAGCGGGTTGAAACAGGTATCTTTTTAGAGAATTGTATCTAATTTAATGTCTTTTGAAATGAAATTTTAAAATTTTAGACTATATTTTAAAAAATAATGCTAACGACGTGCTCCTTAGGACCTGTAAAACAGCCTGTTATGAGACTTATGTGGTATGGACGATTGAGCACTATAACCGATATGCTTTTACTATAAGAGGTAAGCGTTACCAGTATTTCGGTGTACATAGGGGATATCCCGCCTATAATTCATTCAAGGAGGGCATATGAAAAAAACAACGTTTATGCTAACTGCAGTATGTACCATGCTATTAGGCACATCACCTGTATTTGCCAGTAATAAACTTCCTAATGGACCCACAATGGAAGAGGAAGAAAAACTCACCATCCCATCTAAGAAACCACACCCTGTCTTTACATGGAATTCCACTATCATTCCTGTTTCAAGCATACTTCATCTAAGCTCTGCACGAGGAGCTGGTATGGTGGAAGCTCCACTCCAACAAATCGATCAAATGATGAACCAAGCCATTTCACAAAAATTAATGCCAGGTGCTGTCACATTAGTAGCGAGAGCTGGAAAAATTGTTAAACATGACGCTTATGGCTATTCAGCTCAATACACCGATGGTAAGTTTACCGAAATGGAAAATCCTATTCCTATGGCAAACGATACAATTTTTGACTTAGCGTCTATCAGCAAGATTTTTACCGCTACGGCCGTGATGATTCTTTTTGAAAAAGGGTTGTTCAGTCTGGATGATCCAGTAGCAAAATATATCCCTGAATTTGCTGCTAACGGGAAAGAAAACGTAACGATTCGTCAGTTGTTAACCCATACATCTGGTTTCACGGCTTGGGTCCCATTATATTCACAGGGGACTTCTAGAGAAGATAGACTGAAGCTGGTATTAAACCAGCCATTGAAAAATGCACCAGGTACGACATACGAATACAGCGATTTAAACATGATTACGTTAGGCATGTTAGTAGAGCACTGGTCTGGTACTCGCCAGGATGAATTTGTTCGGGAGCACATCACAGAACCTTTAGGAATGAAGGATACGATGTACAATCCCCCAGCTTCATTGAAACACCGCATTGCTGCAGCTGAATACCAGGCCATACCTAAACGAGGTCTCGTTTGGGGTGAAGTTCATGATGAGAATGCCTGGTCATTAGACGGGGTTGCCGGACATGCTGGTGTATTCTCAACCGCAAATGACTTAGCTAAACTTGCCCATATATTCATTAATGAAGGCAAGTATGGCAGCACAAAGATCTTGAAGCCGGAAACGGTACAATTACTACTGCAAAATCAGAACGCCGCATTCCCTGGGAATGACCATGGGCTAGGCTGGGAGCTGGGCCAGGGCTGGTATATGGACGCTTTATCAGAAGGGACATTCTCCTTTGGCCATACGGGATATACAGGAACTTCGATTGTAGTAAGCCCGAACAATAAAACAGTTGCGATTTTACTGACCAACCGTGTCCATCCGTCAAGAAATATGGGGTCAATGAACCAAACACGCCGCTTATTTGCCAGAAATGTGGCGGATTCCATTCCAGTCACCATCCCTGGTAAGGGTGATGCCTGGTTTGCAGGGTATGGCGACAAGCTCAATCGAGTAATGGAAACGGATCTTGATTTAACTAAGGAGACAAAACTCACTTTCTCCACTTGGTATATGATTGAGAATGTCTGGGATAGTGGGTCTGTAGAGATTTTTAGAGATGGCAGCTGGCAGCAGCTTGCTTTATTGACAGGCACTAGTAATGGCTGGGAAAAGAAAGAATTGGCTATACCGAGTGATGCAGAGAAAATACGATTTGTCTATCAAACTGATGGATCTACAAATTCCCGCGGCTGGTATATTCAGAATCCAAAACTGGATTCTGGAGATGTACTCTCTTTTTCAAAAAATGAATGGGAACTAAGGGATTATTAAATAAAGCATAACTTGAGGAGGAGAAACATGCCAAAATTAGTAAAGACATTATTCACCTCGTTTCTAGCAT
>JAPSKD010000254.1 GCA_031177865.1 Bacillus sp. (in: firmicutes)
AAAAATTTTTCATCATTTAAGAACGAAAGTTACTCTATCGACTTTTGGTTCTTACTATCATTATAAAGCAGCAATATTCATTATCCCGAGAAAATTTTGGAAATATTTTACAATTCATTCCCTTTTACAAGCAATCTCAGTTTCCACACCAAATCCCAGGTAATGGAATAAAATGATTAGACCAAAATAATATAATCATGAGGTGATAAAAATGAATTCCATTACCTTACTAACAATCTTGTCAGGACCAATTGTTCGCAGAGCAGAACCTGATCAAATAACAATTTGGATTGCGACAAGTAAAAGTTACCGAATTCATGCTAAGATTTATCGTATCACTTCAGGTAAGGAAACTAATTCTTTTGGTTATCACGTTTTCCAAACTAAATGTGAGACGAATATGATACGGATGGGTAAACAATTGTTTATTCATTTGATTCAACTCTCCCCTTATCGTGATACCTTCCCAACCGATACCTTGCTCGGACAATACTTATTTTAAACGAGGCTCTGTACTTCAAGACTTAAAATCCCTAGGGTTACTATCGAAAGATAATCCAGACTCCATCACCTATTGCAACCTTGAATACCCTGCCCTATTTCACAACTGCTCGGCACAACGTGGCAATGTCAAGTATGGTTCATGTCGAAAACCTCATGGCGATGATGAGGATACACTCTCCAAGTCGGAAAAGGTAATAAGTCAAACACGTATTTATGGAAGGATATCGTAAACTATCAAACATTAGATAATCATTCTATCATGGAAACCAATAACAACCTCGGCTTACTCATGAATAGAAGGAGATCATTAAACAATATCTTACCGAATCATGAACACAAATTAATACAACCATAAAAAATAGTGCTCCACCATGAGTGGCAGCACTATTTTTCTATGATTTCGCCTTTTTCCGTAATAAAAAAGACCTTCGCCTGTTCATTTGTTTCATCTTGATAATATCGTATTTCCATGAGGACAGGGAAATTTACTTGCTGTAAAAATTGACTAAGCTTCTTCATTTTCTGTATCTCGTTTTTTTGATTCACTTGTTTCCAATTTTCTTTTATATCGATAGGAATAGAGGTGGAGAGAATCGAAATGTTTGTTTCATTATAGGAAGGAATATTCGGACCAAAGTATTCCGCTTTGTCCTTAATTTGCAGTGCTTTAAACATTTCTTCATCCAAATTTGGAAAAAGTTCTTTTATTTCTGCTTTAAGGTTGGTTGCTAACTCACTATCCCACATAACTTTAGGGTAATTGTCGGAATAGCCAGCAGGAGAGTCGATATCTTCCTCAATGATAAACAAGAGGTTCGAGTGCTCTTTAGGATAGGCAAATCCCTGGTATGTTTCGCTTAAAAAATTATAACTGACTTTAGTAAGCACAAATCCGGTTTGATATTTTTCCGTAATGTAGCTTTGCATATTCTTTTTATGTTGTTGTTTACCCCAAGGTGTTCCGTAAAACACTGTATAAGTATAAACACTAAAAGAAAGGATAAGTCCAGCAAATACCATTAGGATTATTTTCGTCGCCTTTATATTCCTCACTCCTTATAGTTTTCAGAATATTATAATTATAATATTCTTCATACTATTTTCTTATTCCTCCTAGCAAAGAACTATAATAGGAATAAAAGTAGGCTGTTTTCGTAAAGATTGTTTGTTAAAATCCTAAAGCCGATTTTAACGCGGAACAAACTATTTTAGTGCTTGTAATTAAGTTTGCAGCTCTTTTCTTACATGGATTGCTATATTGAAACAAATGTATAGCTCATTTAAGTGATTTTAATCTCCAAAAGCAACAAAGTTTAAGAAAAGAGCCTAAAAAAAGACGTACAAAAGTACGGCTTGATGAATGCTGCTATTTCTTCATTAATTTTTGAATGGTTACGAGTACCTCGTCTAAAACTTCATGGTCTCCTTCTTGAATTCTCTCTATTACACAGGTTTTCAGATGACCTTCTAACAAGAGTTTTGCAACACTATTAAGTGCCGATTGCGTTGCGGAAATCTGCGTGATTACATCATCACAATAGGTATCCTTTTCAATCATACCTTTTATTCCGCGAATTTGTCCTTCAATTCGATTGAGTCTTGTTACAAGATTACTCTTCACCTTATCCGAATGGTGACTCTTACGGTGGCTGCCTGAAGTCGCGCAGCAAGATTCATCATTCATTTCGTCCTCATATCCATGATCTAAAGACATTCCATCACCTCATTTTTTAGTTATTGTATCATACCCCCGTACCGTAAAGCGATAGGGCATCCTTAAAATTAAAAAGAAACTGACAATATGCTGTCAGTTTCCTACTTTTTCATGTTACCCTATTTTTTCAACCGATTCAGCTTCTGGCTTCTTATATTCATGTTCCCAGAAATCAGCATCTTTAATACCCAATTTTACAGGATCAAAAACTGGATTTTTCCCATCTTTTAGCTGAGCCTCATAGTCTTTTAACACTCTCAAGGCAGGTTTTGTTAAAAGAAGAATGGCAATCAGGTTTAGCCAAGCCATTGCTCCAACACCAACATCCCCTAAAGCCCAGGCAAGACCTGCTTCTTTAACGCAACCATAGTAGACCATGCCTAAGATAACAAATTTAAGGACATATTCCGTCCACTGATTTTTATTTTTTCTAATATAGGCAAGATTCGTTTCCGCCATATAATAGTATGCCATAATCGTTGTAAAGGCGAAGAACAATAGTGCAATCGCTACAAATGGTGCACCAAATCCTGGTAATACGGATTCAACTGCCGCTTGTGTGTAGCCAGGACCGGCTTCAACTTCGGTAAGGTTTGTAACAATTGGTTCTTTCCCTTCTGGTGTTACATTATACATCCCCGTCATTAGGATCATAAAGGCTGTTGCCGTACAAACAAACCAAGTATCAATATAAACGGAGAATGCTTGCACAATTCCCTGCTTAGCAGGATGTGATACCTCTGCCGCGGCAGCTGCATGTGGTCCCGTACCCTGTCCGGCTTCATTGGAATAAATACCACGTTTTACTCCCCAAGATATCGCCGCACCTAAAATTCCCCCATATGCTGCATTGCCACCAAATGCACTTGAAAAGATTAAAGAAAGGACTTCAGGGATTTGAGAGAAATTTGCAAACGTAATAATTAGTGCAACAATAATATAACCAATAGCCATAAATGGTACAACAAATTCAGCTGTACGTGCTATACGTTTTACTCCGCCAAAAATAATAATTGCTAATAGTACTATTAATACAATACCTGTAATACTTGTATTAATCCCAAAAGCATTTTCGATACCGACGGCTATACTATTTGCTTGTACCCCAGGTAAAAGGGCTCCAGTAGCAATAACTGTCACAATGGCAAATAATACGGCGTACCATTTCAGCTTTAGGCCTTTTTCTATGTAGTAGGCTGGACCACCACGAAATTGACCGGCTTGTTTGGATTTATATACCTGGCCAAGCGTTGATTCTATGAATGCTGAACCTGCTCCTAAAAACGCAATTAACCACATCCAGAAAACAGCACCTGGACCTCCAAATGCAATCGCGGTCGCAACACCGGCAATGTTACCAGTTCCTACCCTGCCGGATAATGCAAGGCTTAACGCCTGAAAGGATGTAATTCCTGCGTCTGATTTTTCACCTTTAAACATTAGTTTAATAATATCCTTCATATGCCGTACTTGTAGAAACCTAGTAGATAGAGTATAAAACAAACCAACCCCTAAACATAGATAAATAAGTGCCTGACTCCAAATAATTCCATTTAACCAATTAACAAATTGTTCCAAGTAAATCCCCCTTTACTCTTTACTGTTTTCTATTATATAACAGCTAAACTATAAGATAAAGAATTTTTTAAATATTTGATATTTAAAGTAAAATAGACAAAAAAAGCCTATTACAGTCAAACTGTAATAGGCTTTCTCATTATTAATTGATCCCCAGTTTTTCTTCCATAAATGTTTCTAGTAATTTAAGGTTGTTGTTCCCAATTTTAAAAGGCAGGAGCGTATCTTCAGGGTGATCCGCTTGCTTCATTTTTGCCATTTCTTTATGAAGCCCTTCCATTTTCTGATCCAAATGTGCAGCCATCTCAGCACTGGCTTTTAATTCATCAAGCATTTTTTGAGGGATTTCTTTGTTGTATTTATAATAAATTTTATGTTCTAAGCTTGCCCAGAAATCCATTGCAATGGTACGGATTTGAATCTCAACCATAATTAGTTCCTCACGGTCAGACATAAAGATTGGTATTTCCACAATCATATGCAGACTTTGATAACCATTTGGTTTTGGATTTTTTATATAATCCTTATATTCTATAATTCGGATATCTTTCTGATTTGCAATCATCCTGCTTATTTCATAAATATCAGAAATAAATGAGCAGGTAATCCTCATTCCGGCAATATCTTTAATGTTTGTTTTAATACTTTCTAATGTAATTTCACAATCTTTTCTAAGTACTTTTTTTAAAATACTCTCAGGTGATTTTAACCGTGATTTTACGTGTTCTATTGGGTTATAATCATGAATATAATTAAACTCATCTTTAAGTATATTAATTTTTGTCGTCATTTCATCGAGGGCAAATTTATAGGCCATCATAAAACGAGTTAGTTCAATTTTAATTGCTTTTAAATCTTTCAAATCAAAGGTTTCCATTCCCAGCCTTTACATCCTTTCAAAAATCATTACTCTTCTTCTGCTTCAGTTTCACCTGATTGTAATTTTTTAATTACTTCTGGTGGAAAAATTATTCGACAAATCACTTTCGCTACTTCACGATAATCTGTCACGTTCCCACATTGTTTCCTTTTTTCAGTTGCATGCTCAGCCAAAGTCATCAGCGACCACGTAACTGTATTTAAATCTAAATCTTTCCAAGTTAGGCCCTTCTCATAAGCCTTTGTTAATCCTGAAAGAATTCGAGTAAATATTTTTCGTTTTGCTGCTGCAAGTACCTCAACAAATTCTGTATCCTTAGCCAGTAATTCAGGAAGCACTCGCTGCATTCCCATCTCCTTAATACGTTTATCATGTGCTTCTAAGAGGGAGGCCAGCGTGCTTTCTGGATCTGAGACACCCCATTTTGGTTCAGGCGGCATTAACATCTCGATTTGATCCTCTAACAGAGACATTAATAGCTGTCGTTTATCCGAAAAGTACCGATAAAAAGTACCGGTCGCTACCCCTGCATGTGCTGCGATTTCCTTTGCCGTTGTATGCTCATATCCTTTTAAGATAAATAATTCATGACCACTTTTTAGCAACAAATCTCTTTTTAGTTGGGCACGTTCCTGCTTAGGAATTAATGGAAACTCACCCACCAGCTGGTCTTCTCGGTCTGACATTTTTCTCACCTCATCACTATTATAACACAATACACAAATATTGAACCCTAGTTCATGTTTCCATTGACAGAATCTCTTAATCATGTAATACTTGAACTACAGTTCATGTTATTTTCAATTTATGTTCACACCCCTTGGCATTGATTGTAAATAACATGAACAAATTATTTATTTTTGGTTTTTTAGAGACTTTTTACTCGCTTTTTTTGTTTTTATTCATATATAATATTTTATAATTAACTTTGGAAGGTGTTGATTAATATGGCAAACCAATCTGATAAAAAAGATATCTCAATCAACTCAAGCGTCTCACTAAAGGGAATTGTAAAAGCCATTTTCAACGATACCGTACACGTACAAATTGGCGGCAAGATTATTACATTGCCAAAAGCCGATTTCCTGTTAGATAAATCTATGAATTAAAAAAGAAATTTAGTAAGAAAGCCCATTGCAGCACATGCAATGGGCTTTCTTTTGTATGGTTATAAACATTACAAGCTCATAATGGAAGGATATGGCTCCTATTTTAAGAACCTAAGAGTTATATTCACTACTTTCCATGTCACGATAGTTGACGCCGAGATATGGGGTTATTTCGACTTTGTAAGGAAAAATTTGTAGTGCTATCATTAGTACTGTATTAACCATTAAGCCGTAATGAACGGTAAAAACCGGAGGGATTCATTATCCATTATTTGAAACTAAAGTATACAAATGAAATGGAAAAAGCGATGCTGAGTGCTCATGGGGTATGTTATGAAGTCTATAAACGTAAATTAAATGTGAGAATGGAAGTTGAAAAACGGCGTGAGCTGGATCATCTGTTATGTAAAAGGCTGAACGCGGATTTTGACGGAAGAATACACTGTTGATATATAGAGGAGCCTCCGTCATGGAAGCTCCTTAATTTTTACCGTAACAAGATAATAGTTTTATAATTAGGTCTTGTGATCATTCGCATAAGATAAGCAGATTCATCAGCATTTTCCTGTCTCTTTCCGTTTAAAAAGTTAATAATGGCCTTAGAATCTCTTATCCCAATTCCATGCCCATAGAATTTATCATTGCCAAAAAAGATTACATTTTCTGCCCGCCACCAAGGCTGCTTCGGGTCAAAATCTGGATTTTTAAAATGTAAAACATCCCCAATGAGAAAATCCTCGCCATCTTTATTGTAAACTGGGAGATCCTCGTCAAATTGCCAATCCATTAAGTATAGACGCCTAAAATACGTATTAAATGCCCTCGGTCCAATCGTATACAGGACAGCAATGTACAAAACAATGGCAATCGCGGTGGCACATTCAAAGGCATAGAGCTCCCCACTTTTCACTATATCTTCAATTCCTTCTGAAGGATTTACTCCCTCTCGTAAAAGAAACCCTCCGTTTGGTAATCGATACCAGTATTTTCTGTTAGGAAAGGAGTAAGCGAAAGTCGTAAACTTTGCACCGCTTTTGTCTAATGCAGTTGCTGCTTTAATAGTATTTACTCTGAATAATAATTCAAACTTTAGCTGCTGTATGGATTCATAGTGATAAATCACAGGGTAACTCGCCATTTGTTTAACAATCACCTTTTGCTCACTGCTTGTAATGTCATTACTAAGTTCCTCAGGCTTGACAATCCGGCCATTTAAACTAATCATTTGATACCTCCTTTTTACACCATATGACTCTATTGCTAGATACATGCAGATGGCGAACAAGAAAAAGCCAGAATCCATAATAAAGGACCTGACACAGTAAAAAAGGCTATTTATTTTTTAAGAAATGTACGATTAGTCCACCCACAATCGAGCCAATGGCTGTTATTCCAAAAATGAAAAAGTATAGACGCTCCGCTAAATCTACCATTCCCTCACCTGGAAAAAACTCTGCCTTTCCATAAAAAGCGATGGCAGCTAAAAATAATACAAATGATGGTAGCCAAACAATCCAGCTTGGATTAACCTTTATTAGTAAAAACGGAATGACCAACCCGATAAGAAACGACACTAAAAATAGCATATCTTCAACCCTTCCAGTACCTTTTAATCATTAGACGAATAAGTGGCGGTTTTCGTTCCGAATCAGAGTTTGAGATAAAGCCCTTTTTTTCTACGAATATA
>JAPSKD010000255.1 GCA_031177865.1 Bacillus sp. (in: firmicutes)
ATAAGGACGGACGCCTTTTTATCACTGGTACGGGAGAATTGTATGCTTATAACCCCAAAACGGGAGAGCGTACGACCATCGCTAATTCATACAATGACACGCCTTTGAGAGGTCTTAATGACTTGGTATTTGATGACTCAGGTGGGGTTTACTTTACCGAGCCAATGGGCTCCAGCACAACAAAGCCAACTGGACGTGTCTTCTATCTGCCGCCAAACAGTACCGAGCTGCAGCTTTTTCAGGAGGGTATTGCTTATCCAAACGGTATAGCCATTTCTGTTGACGGACAGCGTGTTTATATCTCGGAGTTTGGCACTAACCGAATTATCTCCGTCCCATCAATGAATGCGAAAGACCAGCGGGAAATAGCATTTGCTTTCGCTCAGTTTGAAGGCGGGATAGGACCAGATGGATTAGCCGTGGATAAAGAGGGTAATCTTTATGTAGCACATTTCCAAGCTGGTGAAATTGTCGTAATTGACGCAAGTGGATTTAAGTACGGTACGATTCGCATGCCTGAAGGTGCGGGAACTTTTACTACCAACCTGACTTTTCATAATGGCTATCTGTATGTTACCGAGTCATCGAAAAATGAGGTTTGGCGTATTAAGGTTAAAAAAGAAGGTTTACTGCCTCACGGTTTACAATAGACCTAGGCAGGAAATAGTTAACTCTAAAATACTTTTCTCGGATTCTCTGAGGCTGTCGCAAAATTCAATTTTTTGGCAGCCCTCTTTTTGTGTGTGCTCGCTCTTTCCCTGCCAATTTTCATTTCAGCGTTTTTTGCCAAAAAGATGAGTTATCGTGTTACAAAATGAGTTTTTTACTTTCGTATGAATTTTACCATTCAGACACAGTTCTTTCTGAATTCACGAAACCTGTCTGAATGCACCGTCCATTCGGACACAGTTCCCTTCGGATTCACAAAACCTGTCTGAATGCACCCTTCATTCGAACACAAATCCCTTCGGATTCACGAAACCTGTCTGAATGTACCCTGCATTCGGACACAACTCCCTTCGGATTCACGAAACCTGTCTGAAATAACCAAAGAGGCATCATGTTACACCCAGTAACATAAAAGTGTACATTGCCTTATGTTATTAGTGGATAAGCTACACCTTTTTTTCCCCTTCTCCATATAATGGCTGTAAGTTAAATAAATAGAGGTGAATAATTTTGTCTACTAGCGACAAACATGATTCTTTTCGTGGGGATGTTTACGATTTAATTGAGTTACAGCAATTATTAAAGGCTCCTCACCAAATTCTTTTTGAGGGTAAGAGTCCATACCAGGACGTACTCTTATTAGAAACGAAGAATATACGATTGTACCAGAATGACCAACTAGTATGGAATAGCTTGGATGAACGAATCTATCATGAAGCACTAGTCCATCCGGCTTTTGTTTTTTCAGACCGGCATGAACGCGTTTTGATTATCGGGGATGAATGCGGATTGGCACTCCGAGAAGTCCTTAAATATTCAAGTGTATGCCACGTCAGTCAAGTGTCCCTTTCTCCAGAAACCTTTATAGCAGCCCAGAGGACACCTGAAATTTCCAAAATGAATGAGAGTTCTTTTTATGATAATCGCGTTCATTTCGCCCATGGTAACATATATGATTTCCTTTTAACTGAACAGCAGCCCTTCGATGTAATAATCGCCAATCTTCCAGACCCGGAAACCAAGGAAGTAAGCAAACTATACTCAAAAGAATTCTTTAAAAAATTGTCCAACCTTTTAACATATTGCGGAATATTGGTTATCCAGTCTGCGTCACCTGAAGACGATCCGTTGGTATTCTGGAGTATTAATAAAACATTACAAAGTGCTTCCCTAAACACTCTTAACTATCATGTTAATGTTCCATGGTTTGGAGATTGCGGATTTCATCTTGCAGCGAAGAAACGCTTTGAATGGAAAGAAAAGAAAAAGCAGGATGTTCAAAACACTTCACTTCCGGAAAATTTAAAATCATGGTTTACCTTTCCGCAGCGGGTGATGTCAGTCAAGAAACAGGCAGTCGTTAACTCCTTAAAATCCTTACATCTTTACAAACTATATTCATCAAGTACAGAGGACGTCGCTTCCACAAAGAATCCATGTGGTCAGAATAAAGTACAAGACCAAGACGAAATAAAAGAACTTCGTCATCTACTCTCCAATCCGCACCGTTTACTTTATGCAGGAGGAACCAATAGGGATCAAATAAAAATTTTGGAGACAAAAGATATACGTCTATATCTAGACAAGCAGCTTCAATTTAGTTCGTTAGATGAACAAATCTATCATGAAGCTCTTGTTCATCCGGCCCTTTCCATGGTTAAAAAGCGAGAACGTATTCTAATTGCCGGAGGCGGGGATGGATTTGCGATTCGAGAGGTGCTTAAATACCCTGATGTGCAACATATTGACTTAGTGGACCTCGATCCATTAATGATTCACTTGGCACGAAATATACCAAAAGTATCGTCCCTAAACCAACGAGCACTCCACGATAAGCGGGTATCCGTTCATCAAAAAGATATCCAGGTATTCCAAAAGGAACAAAGTGAGCCCTATGATGTCATCATTGTGGACTTGCCAGATCCAGGAGATGAAATATTGAGCCGGTTGTATACGGTGGAATTCTTTAGTAATTTATCTAATCTTCTAACTGAAGATGGCATTCTCGTCTGTCAATCTCATTCACCAGAGTATGCTCCATTTGTTTACTGGAGCATTGGGTTATCACTAAAAGGGACTGGTATGAATGTTAGGAGTTACCATACCGGAGTTCCTTCATTCGGGGACTGGGGATTTCACCTGGCGTCAAAAAAGCCGCTGCATTTACCAACTAGAAAAGTAGTCGTCCCTCATCAAACACTCCCTGAAAACCTGTCCACTTTATTTGTCTTTCCGTCAAAATTTAGGTCAGTTCAGGAAAATTCACATATGAATACCTTGTCTAACCTAAAATTACATGAAATTTATAAACAAGAACTTCGAAGATAACCTACCAAAAAAGGCTCTACTCGAATTCACCAAGTAGAGCCCCTTTTCAGGTGTTTTTTCGAGAGAACATGGACAACTGTACAATTTATTTTTACTAAATCCCATACGATAACTTACAAAGGAAAATGGAGGGGAATGATGAGACTTTGAGCAAAGAAGGAAAGCATATTATCATTGACGCATTTGAGTGCGATTCTGCCCATTTAAATGACATCAAATTTTTAGAAGAAATGTGTAAAAAGGCTGCTCTTGATGCAGACATGGAGATTTTATACTCTTACTTTCACCAGTTTGAGCCACAAGGTGTAACCGGGGTACTTGTTTTATCCACTTCGCATTTATCCATTCATACTTGGCCAGAAGAAGGGTATGCGTCACTAGATTTTTATACGTGCGGGACTCTAGAACTTACACCTCAAGTGGATTATCTTATTAAAGAATTATCTTCAAAACGAGCAATGGTATATTCCATTTCAAGAGGCGTTTCATATCCTCAACTGATTAAATGTGAAGAATTAGGCGATTGAAGTTGCCTGTTTAACCAAGGTGGAAACTTATGAGAACCAAAAACGTAAAGCCATTTACTTATGGGTCATTATATAAACAAGATAGCCCAGAAGGTAAAATTATTCCGCTTGCGGCTGGTGACATGATAGACTTTACTATTGCAGGACCTTACCAAAATACTAGACCTGATCTTGCAGCAAATAGAATTACCGTTTACAAGTCAGGTGTTTATCAGATCACAGCAGATGTATCCGTTATTTTAGAAGAAGAACAATCGGCATTATTTAATATCAACCGTCAGCCTGATGGATCTGACCCATTGATAGGTTCTACCTTTGACGCAAACGGGATGACCACTGTCACGGGCATTAATGTACAGGCTTACTTATATGCTGGGGATGCAATTGGTATTTTTATTGCTGATAGTTTTGCACCTAGAGGGAAACAGCCACGATATAATAGAGCCGCACTTACTGTCCATTTACTTGAATATTAGCTTGGAACATACTAAAAAGCCTGTCCATGTTTAAATGGACAGGCTTGCTTTTTTTATCTAACACCGAAGAACTGTTTAATTTTACCAAAAACACTTTTGTTTTTGTCATCTAACGGCTGTAATGGAATGGACTCCCCAAGAATACGTCTAGCGATGTTACGGTATGCGATAGACGCTTTACTATTTGGATTTAAGGCAATCGGTTCACCATGATTGGAAGCTTTGATTACTTCCTCATCATCTGCGACAATACCAATTAACTCAATGGATAAATGTGTAGTGATTTCATCCACATCTAACATATCGCCGCTTTTCATCATATGGTTTCGAATTCTGTTGATAACTAATTTCGGTGACTCGACCGTTTTAGCCTTCTCTAGAAGACCGATGATTCTATCAGCGTCTCGTACAGCTGATACTTCAGGAGTTGTTACGACAATCGCACGGTCCGCCCCGGCAATTGCGTTTTGGAAACCTTGTTCAATTCCCGCAGGACAATCAATAATAATATAATCATAGTCTTGCTTAAGTTCATTAATTAGTTTGTGCATCTGTTCTGGCTTAACAGCTGACTTATCAACAGTTTGCGCTGCTGGAAGCAAATACAATAAATCTTCGAATCTCTTATCTTTTACGAGCGCCTGGTGGATTTTACATCTACCTTCCACTACGTCCACAAGATCATAAATAATTCGATTTTCCAGCCCCATAACGACATCTAAATTTCGAAGGCCAATATCAGTATCCACTAAGCATACTTTTTTGCCTTGAAGGGCCAACGCTGTACCAATATTAGCAGAAGTCGTGGTTTTTCCGACGCCGCCTTTACCGGATGTAATTACTATTGCCTCTCCCACATTAATGTCCCCCTTCGAATCTATTTAAATTAGGCCTTAAATTTATTAAAACTTGCAATCTATCTACAATGATTTGATGGTTATCATCGATGTACGCACATTCCATTTCACGTTTCTCAGTGTTTTTCGCTTTATCGGGTGCACGATTGATACAATCGTGAATCCTGAGCTGTGATGGCTGCATACTTGAAGCCGTAATAACAGCTCGATCATTTCCAAACACTCCGGCATGGGCTATGCCCTTTAATACCCCCATGATAAAAATATTGCCGCCTGCAATCACCGTTCCACCAGGGTTCACATCCCCTATAAGTAATAAATCTCCCGGAACCTCTAATACCTGTCCAGAGCGGACGATACGAGAAACGGTAACGACTTCGTTTTCCGCTTTTAGCTTGTCCACTTCTGCTCGTGTGACCACATTGGATTCAATATCATCGACCACTAAATTCTTTTTTTGGCGGATGAGATTTTTTATTTCTTCACGTTGAGCATCATTCAAGTACCTATTGCCGACATCGACTTTAACAGGAGTTAAATGACGCTCACCTTCAGTTGTTTGATTTGCCGAAAGTTTTTCATCGAGCTCCTTCTTCAGTTCCTCATAGGAACAGGTATCATCAAGATGAAGGACAATTCCATCCTTCGTACCTTTAATCGTAACATTTTGTCGCTTTTTCATGGAGAAAACTCACCTCAAATAATAAGAAACACATTCATGCCATGGAAATAGGCACCTGTTAAGCCATAGACACACTTTTATTATACAATTCGACACGCTTTATGTATTCTCCTTTTTTAAAAAAGCTGTTTTCGCATTGATTGTTGCTTTTCGTATAAATATTTAAACCCGTATTGATTAAGGTGTCGGGGCATCTTTCTATCCTTTTATCCAATACCTTCTGCAAAATCAGGATTTACGTTTCATATTTAGTAGTAATAACAACAAAGTTTACGAAAGAGCCCTTAAAAAGAAATACAAATCTCATTCATCTCGTAAGCTTTCTGCAAAACTTTCAAAATGACGCTTTAAAGGATACGCAGCAATCAAAAGGAAAGCGGCATTTAAAATGAGTGAAGGATAAAAACGCATTTTAATAAAACTCATAAATTCAAGTGTGGTGATATGGATTAAAAAGTCCATTTCATAAACACCTAATTCCAGTAAGGCAATCCCCACTAGAGACACAAAAAATGCAACAATGATATTCGTCTGGAGCACGTGCATAATTTTCGAAATAAGGTACGTAATGAATGGAAATAGGAAAAAGTAAATGCCAATAATTTCAATCCACACGATATCAAATAAAAGTCCAAAAATAGCAGCATAAATAATTCCATATTTCCTGCCTGCATAGATGGCTAGAAACAGGATACCTCCAAAAAGAAAATGAGGCGCCAAAATGTAGTTGTGACCAAAAACCTCAGGAGGGGTATATTGAGCAAACAAGCTTTCTAATAAGAAAAGGAATAGAAACAAAAGAGGAAGCAGGAATTTCTTCACAAATCCTCCTCCTCCTTCCCTTCGCCCATATCCTCTTCGTTAGGCTGATCCATTGATCGTGTAATCACAATAATATTTTCCAAATCGTAAAAATTAGCACCTGGTTCTACTAATGCCGTTTGATTCAATCCATATTGGTCAGGCTTAACCTCTATGACTTTCCCAATTGGCAAGCCTTTTGGAAAAACACCACCTAAACCTGAAGTGATGACATTTTGTCCCTTTTTGATTTCCACCCCTGAAGGAATGGCTTTTATTAATAATGCTTTTTTCTCTTTATCGTAGCCTTCGACAAGACCAAATACATCTGTGTCACCTTGGACTATGGCGGAGATCCGATTCTTCGGATCCATTGCACTCAACAATTGGACCGTTGAGCTAAATTGATTGACGGTTTTCACTTTTCCTATTAAGCCATTGGCTGTAACAACTGCCATATTTTTTTTAATTCCGTCTGTTTTTCCTTTATTGATAATAATCATTTCATGCCAACGATCAGGATTTCTACCTATTACGGTTGCCTGTAAAGGTTCAAAATCTCTCAGGGTCTCTTCTTCACCGAGAATCTCACGCAGCTCTTTATTGTCCTTTTCCAGCTCCTGTACCTGTGCTTCAAGGCTAACAAGTTTTTCCATCCGTGATTTTAATTCCTTATTCTCTTCATATGTATTCTGCAAGTCCTGAAGATTTTCAAAGAAACCTGCAACCAAATGAGCAGGCTTTGAAACCAGGGATTGAACCAAGCCGGCAGTATCCTTTAAGAACTGCTCCGGCCAGGATAGTTTACTTCTCTCCCTTAACGAAAACCCAATCAATGCCACGAGAACAATTATGCTAACCAGCAAAACGATCAATCGTTTATTCAAAAAGAACTGTGGCATGATTATACACCTCTATTTTCCTACGTATTATCTCTTTGTCTAGCTCCAGCGCCTAGGAAAAATTGAACTGCATTTTTCCCTGCAAGGCGCTTTCGCTTTTCGTTTTATCTAGTTTCTTTTGCTTTGTTTTTGAATAGTTGAATATGGTCTAAGGCTTTGCCTGTACCGATTGCTACAC
>JAPSKD010000256.1 GCA_031177865.1 Bacillus sp. (in: firmicutes)
TTTTTGCTATCATTGCTTCCTCCGCTATCCCCGCCAGATACACTTTTATTGCCGCCACCACAAGCAGCAATAATCATTGTTAGTGCCAGCATTAAAACAAGCAACAAGTAACTGCGATACTTCTTCATGGATTTTTCCCCCTTTTTTCATGTGAAATATGCACAACTTCATATTAACATACAAAATTCCAAAATTGTATTTTTTTAGAAACAAATACACCGACACTTGATAGATTCCTAATCAAAATTCATTCTTTCTACTATTTCTTAGTAATACATGGTAGGAGCATATTCCTTAGGGATGAATCTTTATAAGAGGTTTATCCGCTTTTTTAAACAAAATAAAAGCAGCTTTCGTTTAAGCTGCTTTTATTTTTATAAATAATCGATGGCAAATACGGTATGATAAGTACGCAGAAACGCTTCCTGCTACAGAGATGAATATAGGAAACAAATAAATAAGGCATAGCGTCACTAACAAGATAACCAATAAAGCAATTGTTGAAAAGGGAGAAAAAACAGCTATTATCAAGGAATTTCGAATGATGTTTTTCCAATTAGTCTGAAAATGAGCCATGATAGGAAATAAATACATAGTAAATGAAAGGAACAACAAGGTAAAAAGTCCAAGGATTCCAAGCAAAAATTTATTTGAGTTGATAATTTGGAAATCTAGGTAAATGAAATACGCCAATGCTGCCCATAAGATTGAGACTCCGAGGCTTTGCCTAAAACATTCCCGGAACTGATGAAAAAAGGTTCGAAAAATACCATCCGTTTCTTTTTTCATAATCCATTTACGAACTACGCCATACATAGATACCGTCGCCGGAAATATGGTTATGATTGGAAGACAAGACAGAACCCATAATAGATTTAATAAAAATAGATCGGCTAACTTTTCCATATAATAATGTACTCGGCTAATGATGATATTCACTGTTCTTTCTCCTTTGCAATAAGCTGTGAAAAGGCACCCACTTTTAGCTAGTATCACAAAGTGGATGCCTCTTCAGAAAATCATTTTACTTTATCTTGGCCATCTTTCCTCTTTACTCATCAGCGGCTTAAATGGAGTATGTGGCTCTGATTGATACCAATAAGCTACCGAAGCAACATCATCTTGTCTTTCAAACAAACCTTTGCTGCAAACACCGATCTGTTGAATCGTGACCTTGAGATCTTGAGCGAAGCGGATCGGATCAAGAATATGCCAACGATAGAACCCTCTCATCGGCTGGACATCATCATTGTGATAGAGGTTATGGACCGCCTCATCATGTTTAGAATAGTATGGGTATCCCATAAATGGCGTACAGTATGTATTTTCTACTGTCTTGCCGTCTTTCTGAGTAGCAAAGCTCCAGGCTCCACCAAAGTAATCTTCAGTTCCGGTACCGCAGATGGTTGGATATTCATCATCACCATCGATATACATTTTAATTTCTCCCTCTCCCCACCAGTATCTCTCCAGTGTGGCGAGCGCCATATAAGTCCCCACATAAAGGCCTTGTCCTTTTATATTATCTACTATCACGTAATCTTCCTGTTTAGTGGTCATCTTTTGCCGGTTCCACTGTGCATGGAAGTAGGCAGTATTTTCAGGAAGTTCATCATATAGGCAATAATCAATTTGATAAAAGAAAGCAGGAACAGTTGCTTCATGCTGGTTTTCAATAGTAATCTTTGCTTTCCTTCTAAAAGGCATCTGAAAATAGCTGTTGAATCCCCTTGTCGGGTTGACAACGATTGGCAGGGAGTTTACCGTGCATCCTCTTGCAAAACCATTACAGAAAAAGTCGCCGAGCGGGCTTTCTACCGAAGGCACCGTTTCGTCATCCCAATACATTCTGAGCACCAAATCCCGCAGAACAAAGACATCCTTCTCAGTTTTATCCGTAACCGTAATCCAAATATGCTGGATAACACCTGGTCCCTCCATTTCAGCGAGTGTTACGGTGTCCCCGGGTTTTATTTCACGAATACACGGAGAACCTTTTCTGGACGGCCCCAAATGACTGGCAGCCATTCCACCTTTCCCTTTTTCACCATGCGGATTTTCTGCATTGATTGCCCGGCTTCTGCCGTTATTAAGTAATGGAAGTGATGAAAGTCCTCCGAATAATGGGTTAAAATTCATTGTTTATTTCTCCTCTCAATAGTAAATTAGCCTTTTACACCACTAGCAATAATTCCTTCCATGATCTGCTTTTGGAATATACTTACGAAAATGATAATCGGGAAGATGATTAGGAAGCCCATTGCACTTACAAGATCCCATGGAACAGAAAACATATTATCTCTTAAAGGTAACTGTGTAATCGCTGTCGCAAGAACTGAAATGCCGTTTGAGTAGAACAAAGGTGTGAAGAAGTTATTTAAGCAGGTTATAAAGTTTACAATACAGACAGTCGCGATGGCAGGTCTCATAAGAGGCATTACTACGTAAAATAATGTTTGGAAAAATCCACACCCATCTATCGCAGCTGCTTCTTCAATCGAAACTGGTATATCCTTAAGAAAGTTTTGGAGAACGAGAATTGTGAATGGAATAAGACCGCTAGTATAAACAATGATTAATCCCGTATATGTATCGTACAGATTCACACTTTTTAAGAATTCATAAAGCGGGCGGGCTGTCACAACCTCTGGAATCAGCATCGAACCTAATAAAACGGAAACCGCGATTGATAACCCTTTGCTTCTGAATCTGGCAAAACCGTAAGCAGCCAAGACGGAAACAATTGTGCTAATAACAAGTGTTGACCCTATAATAATCAAGGTATCTCTGATTTTTGGCAGTAAATCCACATACTCAATTAAATATTGATAGCTTGCTAGAGTAGGTTGCTCCGGAAAATATTGAATAGGTTTCTTAAACAACTCTCCAGGAGGCGTGATAGAGGATGCGAATATCCACCATATAGGAAATAGAATAATAAAGGCCACAAGGAGTGCCAAAAACCACTTAAAGCTGTGCACCAGCAGGTTCTTATATAAAACATTTGATGTTTTATATGTTGTAGGCTTCTTCGTTTTCACGTCATCAACAGTGCTCTTATTTTTAGGAACATCGACGTTTGGAAGCATATTCCCTATCCTCCCTTAATAGTTGGCTTTTTTCGCTGCATATAAGCTGACTGCACTTAATAATGCCATCACAAAGAAAAGTACAACTGCGATTGCGGCACTATATCCGATATTTAAGTTTGTAAAAGCCTCCGTTGTAATTCGATAAGCTATCAGATCTGTGCTATTCCCAGGTCCTCCACCCGTCATCGCATAAACAACATCAAACGAAGTCATTCTCCACATTGTAAAGAAGATGCTTAAAACCAAAATATTTTTCGAAATAAGAGGAAGTGTTATGCTGAAAAAGGATCGTATAGCCCCTGCACCATCTACTTTAGCAGCCTCATACATTTCTGATGAGATAAACTGAAGGCTTGCAAGAACCAAAATCGCAAAGAAAGGGATATCCTTCCACAGATCGACTGCGATAACAGATATACGGGCAGTAGTGGTATTAATTAGCCAATCCATCTGAAATGATGGGTTAAACCAACGGATAAAATCATTGATTAAGCCGTAGTCATTATTAAAGGCCCATTTTGAAGCAATGGCAACTACTACCATGGGCAATGCCCAAGGGAGCAATACAATAGTTCTGAGGATTCGCTGTCCGCCAAATTTCATATTCAGAATGAGTGCTAATATAACGCCCAAAAGAATATGTCCTATCATAGAACCAATAACAAAAATGGTTGTAAAACTAACCGATTGTACCAATTTTGGATCCTGGAATATATCTACGTAATTTTGAAATCCAACAAATTGGTTGATTCCTCTTAGAAGCTTTATATCATAGAAACTAATACGGAATGTTTCAAAAATAGGATAAATGGTTGTGAGAATTCTTATTAACAGCGCCGGTAAAACAAGCATCCATGCTATTCTTAAATATTTTTTATTAGCATACATGAAAACCAACCTTTCTAAGGGGAGTCTTTTAAAAGTAAGCAGACAGTACTTGTCTGCTTACTTTTTGTTTCATGTGTGTACTGATAATTATTTATACTGTTCCACAGCTTCCTGTGCTTTTGTGCAGAACTCGTCAAGAGATATTTTATTTTGAATATAGTCTTGGAAGAGTGAACCGATTGCAGTGATGAATTCCATAGTCTGAGGTAGCATTGGACGGCCATGAACTTCGTTTGTTGACTGGATTACGGAATAGATTTCTTTAATATCACCAGTAATTGAAGGATCCTGTGCTACATCAGCTCTTGCTGGATATCTGCCGAAAGCTTCCCAGCCCTTCAATCCGCCATCCTTACTTGCAGCATACTTAAGGAATTTTTCAGCGGCAGGCTTATTCTTCGAAGCTGAATTCAACACATAGCTCCAGGAATCTGTAAAGATTGTTCTCTTTTCGAACTGTGGCGTATTGATAATATGAATCTGATCTTTGCCGTAACGATTTGCTTTCTTATAATCGTCACCAGTTCCCCACATAAAGACCATACCGTATTTTCCATCATTAAATTTCTGGTTCATTTGCTCATACTTGTCAGCGATTTGGTCAACCGGAGTTACCTTCCATGTATTAGCCATATCGTACATGAATTTAACAGCTTCTCTAGTCTTCGGATTTTTCCAATCATAATAATCTCCGCCGAACAGATTGACAAAGGAAGCGATTTCATTAAATACATACGTCTTTTCCCATGAACCTCCATAACCGAACTGACCATCTTTTGTAGCTGCCTTTGCAAACTTGATGAAATCTTCCTTATTATTAATAGTTTCCATACCAGCTGCATCTAGTTTCTTTTGATCAACCCAAAGTGCAAGATAGCCTTGATAGCTTGGTACACCAACGATATCACCTTTTGTTGAAGTTAGCATATCTTTCAGATAGCCTTGCGCAAACTGGCTGCGAATATCACTTGTTAATACCGTGTCCTGCAGTGGTTCAAGCCAGCCTGAGTTCTTAAAAGACGTCGCCATTTCATCGTTAATCTCAAAAATATCCACCGAGCTGTCTTGTGTTGATAGAAGTGTTGTGACTTTTTGCTGACGCGTGTCTGAATCTGTTGGAGCTGCAACCACATTAATCTTAAGTCCGGTCTTCTCCTCAGCGTCCTTCAGCCAGTCTTTAAAATTGGGGTTCGTAGACTGAATGGTATAGAGTGTAATCTCATTCTTATTGCTGGAACTTGAATTGCTGGAACTACTTGAACTAGAACAGCCTGCCAATGCGAGTGTAGCTGCTGTCACTGTCGCCAGTAAAGAATTAACGATTCTTTTTCTCATGTTCAATCCCCCACCTATCAATTTTTCTAGACAACTGAATCATTAATGAACTTTAAATGAGAACGATCGCATTAGGTATTAAGTTTTACCCTCTTATTCCTCCCCCCATAAAACTTAGTTGTTCGTTCAGATTATCAATTAATTATTAACGTAAACGATTACGTAATTGATTACGTAATCGATTTACTATATTATAAGTTTAGGAGGAAATTTCTGTCAATATAAAATGTAAGCGTTTTACAAATCTTCAACTTTTTATAAAGGCATCGATCTCTTCCCATTTAAGAAAAACTGGCCATCATGATTGGTTAAATCTTGTAATTTCTTTGCATCTATGCTGATATTTTAGAGGGACAGTCTCAGTATAAATAACTATTAAAAAACTAGGGGGGATGATTATGACAACTATCAAAAAAGTGGCTCAACATGCACAGGTTTCGACCGCTACAGTATCGCATGTAATCAACGAAACACGATTCGTTTCGGAGGAAACAAAAGCCCGTGTATTAAAAGCGATGGAAGAATTAAATTATACTCCGAATCCCGCTGCCCAAAGCCTTCGAAGCCAAAAAACGAAAACGGTTGGGCTGTTAATACCTATATTGGAAGATGAAACAAACAATATTTTTTTTATGAGGGTTGCCCGAGGGGTAGAGCATGTCCTTAAACAAAACGGTTACCACATTATGCTGGGTAATACGAATGAATCCCTAGATTATGAACTGGAGCAAATTAAATATTTTACATCCCGGCAGGTCGACGGGCTGATTATAGCTCCATCTGCAGGTAATCATGAGTATATAACTGAAGTTAGTGACGACAATTGTCCGGTAGTATTTGTAGATAGGAAACCGGATGGGGTGAAGGGAGATTTTGTGTTGAACAACGGTTTCCAAGGCAGCTATGATGCCGTTAAGATGCTGATTAGCAAAGGTCATCGGAAAATCGGGATGCTCTCGGGGCTTCTGAACTTATCTCCTGCGCAGGAACGGCTTGCCGGTTACCGTAAAGCGCTGGATGACAACGGTATTCCTCAGGATGAAAATCTCATTCTCATTGGCGAATCAAGCTTTGACAGCGGATACGAGATGACTAGGAAATTGATTGAAGGTTCAGATGTAACTGCCTTATTCATAGCTTCTAATGCTATTTCTATGGGATCCATCGGATATATCCAGGACAAAGGAATTAAGGTTCCAGAAGAACTGGCGATGATTGGTTTCGACAATTATAATTGGGCGGGTGTTTCCAATCCACCATTATCAGTGATTAACCAATCTGACTATGAGCTTGGGGTCAAAGCTGCTGAAGTGCTGCTGAAGAAATTGCAGAAGCCGTCAAATCGCTTTAAAGAATATCGGCTTCCTACACAAGTTGTAATAAGAACATCCTTTTAAAATACGTTCTAAAATATTCACAAGCATTTAAACAGAAGGTTAGTTGCCTTTCTTTAAAATAAGTTGCGAGACACATGCCGCATGTCTAGAGCGTATGTGGAAAAATATAGGAGCTAGTAAGTAATACTGCTTCTGTACTAGAAAGGTATATTTAGCAATTAATCAAAGCTATAAATTTTGGATTGTTTTTGTATCAAAAATAAGCCGATAAAGTATACAGGTTATGGATAGATTCATGTATATTATCGGCTTTTTCGTCGTAAATGCTTTTTGCATTGAGACTACCCGTTAGCGGAAAAACGAAAAAGGGTCCAATGTAACCTATATCACACTAGCAAGTCCCCTCGTAGAACAAAAACCTTACCCTTGGTTCCTATTGTTAATCGTTCAATCATTAATACAGCAGTTGATTTTTATAACTTTAATATATAAATAACCTAAGTTTATGGAGAAGCCCTTATAACTGGTTAATACTATTGAAGAAATCTTTTTTCCTCTAATACATAAGACATTGAACCGTAAGACGCATAATCATCTATAACATTCCATTCCTATGTTTTTACACAATTGTTCTATTTAGACTTTTTTACATTTACATATCATTTATTTACTTAATTTTTATAAAACTTGAATTTCCCCTTAAAATTTCCTATTTAATCTATAACTAGGTTAAAAAATTGGTGAGGAGATATTTACTTTATGAAT
>JAPSKD010000257.1 GCA_031177865.1 Bacillus sp. (in: firmicutes)
CATGCAATTGATAAGGAAGATATTTATATCACTCAAAAAGAAATCAGTCAGCCTGAACCCCCAAAAAGCAAAGGACTATTTGCGAAATTATTTAAACGATAATAGGCAAACAACCAAGCAGTCAATTAGACTGCTTTTATTATTTATTGGGTTAATTGAAGGAGGTAGTTCGACCTATATTTGGATATAACTGGAATTACATAAGAAATTAGAATAGTATAATTTATAAGTAAACTACTATTTAGATCCATTTATATAAGGGGGACAGAAGAACTCATAATGGAAACGAAAAGAAAAATGGTCAGGTAGGAAGTGGGGATGAATATTCCCTATTACTATTTACTAGAGATTACTAGATTACTAAACTCTGACCACATCTAGGAGGAGATTATGAGAAAATATAAAGTTCTTGTTATTACGATTGTTCTAATGCTTACTCTTACGGGGTGCAAATATCCAACACTAGAAAAAGCGATTGCTGAAACGATTCCATTTGAAGTTCAAGAGGTTTTGTACAAGACAAAAAGTGATGGAATGACGATCGTACTTTACACTACGAAAGCAGAAGGAAAAGAAGTAAGACATATAAAAGAGCCGGTTCTGGGTGTCTCTTTCTTTGAAGGGAATGATGAAGAGGGATGGAAAAATGATGGTCCAAATGGCTGGGAGCATACAGAGAGCGAAACCTACTCCATTTACCATGAAAATTATACAAAGTATGATGACAAAGGGAATGTTCTTAAAGATATTTACGTTGTGTTTGGAGAAATCAATAATGAGAATATCACCACCATTGAAATAGCCAATCAGGATACTGAAGATTATAAAAAAGCAAAGATGATTGAGAAAGATGGCAAACGCTACTATGTGGGAATAGGCTTCCGCCCGCAGGTTAGAGCTTTAAATGGTAATGGTGAGGTTATTCCACAACAATAAACGAATACATAATTGAGGAGCAAATGCTCCTTTTTTTGTGGCTTTCAATTTAAAAGTACTTAATATGTATATACTTATGAGGGAATCATTGCGGTGAAGCGAAAAAGTTTGGTATTATCAATAGTAAATTAACTAAGACACAAGGGAACGGGGGATTGAAAAATGACACGAATTTCAAATGAGCAGGTTAAGCATGTAGCAAACCTAGCAAGGTTGGCAATATCGGAGGATGAGGCTGAAAGGTTCACAAAGCAACTCGACGCTATTATTACATTTGCAGAACAGTTGAATGAGCTGGATACGACAAATGTTGAACCAACTTACCATGTACTCGATATGAAAAATGTATTCCGTGAGGACATTAAGGAAAAGGGATTGCCACGTGAAGAAGTATTAAAAAATGTACCTGACCATCAGGATGGTCAAATTAAAGTTCCAGCAATTATAGGGGAGTAGATCCTAGTTGCTGGAGCTAAATAAAGGAGGGAAAAAATGAGCTTATTTGATTATAAAATTTCAGATCTTCATGAACTTTTACATAAGAAGGAACTAAAGGTTACTGATCTTGTCGATGAGTCATATAAACGTATTGCCCAAGTAGAGGAAAAGGTTCAGGCATTTTTAACATTGGATGAGGAGAAAGCTCGGCAAACAGCCAGTTCCCTTGATGACAAACTTGCCTCTGACTCCCAAAATGGTTTATTGTTTGGGATGCCAATTGGCATAAAGGACAATATCGTCACAAAAGGACTTCGGACAACCTGTGCTAGTAAGATTCTAGAAAACTTTAATCCCATCTACGACGCTACCGTAGTTCAAAAGCTGCAACTTCAAGAAACAGTCACGATTGGAAAGTTAAACATGGATGAGTTTGCGATGGGTTCTTCTAACGAAAATTCCTACTACCAAAAGACTCGCAATCCGTGGGATCTTGATAGAGTACCAGGCGGTTCATCAGGCGGCTCTGCTGCTTCCGTTGCAGCAGGTGAAGTACTGTTTTCATTAGGTTCCGATACAGGGGGATCCATCCGACAGCCAGCTGCTTTTTGTGGGGTAGTAGGGTTAAAGCCGACTTATGGACGTGTATCCCGCTTCGGACTAGTTGCATTTGCATCGTCCCTTGATCAAATTGGTCCAATTACAAGAACGGTTGAAGATAATGCCTATCTCTTGCAAGCTATATCCGGATTAGATCCAATGGACTCCACATCAGCAAATGTTCAAGTACCGAATTTTGTGTCTGCTTTAACTGGTGATGTTAAAGGGTTAAAAATAGCGGTGCCAAAAGAGTATCTAGGCGAAGGTGTGAATGAATCTGTTCGTCAGTCCGTGCTAGATGCTTTAAAAGTGCTTGAAAAACAAGGAGCTGTTTGGGAAGAGGTTTCCTTGCCGCATTCTAAATATGCATTAGCAGCTTATTATTTGCTTTCATCTTCGGAAGCGTCGGCCAATCTAGCCCGTTTTGACGGCGTCCGCTATGGCTACCGGACACCAAATGCTGATAATTTACTTGATTTATATAAGAAATCAAGAGCAGAAGGTTTTGGTGATGAGGTAAAACGCCGTATCATGCTTGGTACCTTTGCACTAAGTTCAGGTTATTACGATGCCTATTATAAAAAAGCACAACAAGTCCGTACCTTAATTAAGAAGGACTTTGAAGATGTTTTTGAAAAATATGATGTTATCATTGGTCCAACGACTCCAACTCCTGCGTTTAAAATCGGTGAAAATATTGATGACCCGTTGACAATGTACGTGAATGATATTTTGACGATTCCCGTGAATCTAGCAGGAGTACCAGGAATCTCTGTTCCGTGTGGATTTGATAATGGATTGCCGCTAGGTTTACAAATCATCGGCAAGCATTTTGATGAAGAGACCATTTACCGTGTAGCACATGCATTTGAACAGGCAACAGATTATCATAAACAAAAGCCAGGACTATAGGGGGTGAATAAGATGGAGTTTGAAACAGTGATTGGTCTTGAAGTTCATGTAGAGTTAAAAACGGATTCGAAGATCTTCTCGGCAAGCCCAAACCATTTTGGGGCTGAGCCAAATACAAATACAAGTGTAATTGACCTTGGTTATCCAGGTGTGCTGCCGGTCCTAAATAAAAAAGCCGTTGAATTCGGAATGAAGGCTGCAATGGCCTTGAATTGCCAGGTAGCCACTCATACGAAATTTGACCGTAAGAACTATTTCTATCCAGATAATCCAAAGGCGTATCAGATCTCTCAATTTGATAAGCCAATCGGGGAGCATGGCTGGATTGAAATTGAGGTAAATGGCTATACAAAACGAATTGGAATTACAAGGATTCATTTAGAAGAAGACGCGGGGAAACTCAGTCACGGGAATGGATATTCATTAGTTGATTATAACCGCCAGGGAACACCGCTTGTGGAAATCGTATCAGAACCTGATATCCGTACACCTGATGAAGCCTATGCTTATCTTGAAAAATTAAAATCGATTATCCAATATACTGGAGTATCGGATTGTAAGATGGAAGAAGGATCTCTTCGCTGTGACGCCAATATATCGATTCGTCCGGTTGGACAAGAAGAGTTTGGAACCAAGACAGAATTGAAGAACTTAAACTCTTTCAATTTTGTCCGGAAAGGGCTGGAATTTGAAGAGAAAAGACAGCGTGAAGTTGTCTCTAACGGCGGGAAAATCGATCAAGAGACACGTCGATTTGATGAAGCTACAGGCGCTACATTACTTATGCGTGTAAAAGAAGGATCGGATGATTATCGTTACTTCCCGGAACCAGACTTACTAGATATCTATATTGATGAGGAATGGAAAGCTAGTATTGCGGCTGAAATACCAGAGCTTCCAGATCAGCGGCAAAAGCGCTATGTAGAAGAGCTGGGATTACCTGTCTATGACGCCAAGGTTTTAACTGTAACGAAAGAAATGGCAGATTTCTTTGAAGGTACAGTAGCTGCAGGTGCAGAGGCGAAATTGGCTTCCAACTGGATTATGGGAGATGTTTCAGCTTACCTGAATTCTGAGGGCAAAGAACTACATCAAATCGCTTTAACACCTGAAGGCTTAGCTAGTATGATTAAACTCATCGAAAACGGAACCATTTCTTCCAAAATCGCAAAGACTGTTTTCAAAGAGTTGATTGAAAACGGCGGCGATGCTGAGAAAATTGTTAAGGAAAAAGGGCTCGTACAAATTTCAGATGAAGGAACTCTATTGAAAATCATTTCTGAAGTTCTCGATGCAAATCCACAATCTGTTGAAGATTTCAAAAATGGTAAAAATAAGGCAGTAGGTTTCCTCGTTGGGCAGCTAATGAAGGCAACAAAGGGGCAAGCAAACCCACAATTAGTAAACCAATTATTGAATCAGGAATTAAGTAAACGATAAAAATCCTAAGCTGGCAGAGATCATTCTGCCAGTTTTTTTGTCGAAAAAATCTCGACAATTATATTTAGCGATTTCCCAGGAAACTCATTAAATATAGGGGGGTGAATAAAACTAATCAAACGTTTGATTAGTCGACATAAATCATCCCTATTTTTAAGGAAAAACCCTTTAATATAAGGGTTGAAGTCTTTTTTAATCAAACGTTTGATTAGTAGTGACGCTGGAGATTTATGTCGAATGGCTACCAATTGGCAGCCAAAAATGATAATCCATCTGATTCCGGGTCACATATTGACAATAAATTTATTGTGGATTTGAACAAAGAGCCTTTTGTTTAAGCGTTTCATCGCCATTTAATCAAATGATTAGTTAAGTGACATGATTCTACCGTTTTTTTATGAGCAAACCTTTAGTATTAAGGCTTGAATCAAAACTAATCAAACGTTTGATTAACAAGGAAAAAGGAGAAACGTGTCAGTCAGATAGATAAAAAAATACCCGGATTTTGATATCCAGGTATTTCTGAAAAGTTCTATTCCTTTTTTAATAAGCTGACACTTTCATCAAATTCTTTTTCAATGACTTCATTTTTCTTATACGTAATTAAGCTGATGATATAAGCAACGATTAAGTTGAAAACAAAGCCAGGTACGATTTCATATAGTGTTTCTCCAAGTCCAACGCTTTTCCAAACGATAACGGTAACAGCTCCTACAATCATACCAAAAAGAGCGCCCCAGTTGGTCATCTTCTTCCAGAATAAGCTTAGAATAATGATTGGACCGAATGCAGCTCCGAAGCCTGCCCATGCATAAGCAACAAGATCCAAAATAGTGCTGTCTTGGTCAAGAGCAAGGATGGCAGCTACAACTGCTACTAAAAGAACAGCCATTCTTCCTAAGAAGACAAGGTGTTTGTCTGAGGCTTTTTTGTTCGTGACTACCTTATATAAATCTTCCACTAATGCGCTTGAAGTAACGATTAACTGTGATGAAATGGTACTCATAATGGCTGCTAGAATCGCCGCTAACGCAAATCCCGCAAACAATGGGTGGAACAAAATTTGACTTAATTCAATAAAAACAGCTTCTGGATTCTCTAATACATGTTGTGGATTGTTATGGAAGAAAGCAATTCCAATGAATCCAGTAAAGATGGTACCTAGAAGAGAGAAAATCATCCAGCCCATTCCAATGCGGCGGGCACTTTTTGTTTCTTTTATAGTTGTAATGGCCATAAAACGTACAATGATATGCGGCTGGCCAAAATAACCAAGTCCCCAAGCCATTGCAGAAATAATTCCTAAAGTGGTTGTTCCTTTAAAGAAATCAAGGTAAGCAGGGTCAATAGCACGAATGGTATCAAACGTTTCTGCAGGACCGCCTACTGTGAAAATTCCAATTGCCGGAATAAGAAGCAGGGCAATCAACATCATTAATCCCTGGATAAAGTCGGTGTAACTAACAGCAAGAAATCCGCCGAATAATGTATAGGCAATGGTAACGCCACCAACAATTAAAAGTCCTGTAAGGTAGCTTGTTCCAAAGGAGCTTTCAAAAAACACTGCTCCCGATACTAAACCTGAAGAAACATAGAACGTAAAGAAAATCAGAATTACGATACCGGATACAATCCGCAAGAGCTTGGTGTTGTCTTTAAAGCGGTTTTCTAGGTAACTAGGAATAGTTATTGAATCGTTGGCAACCTGAGTATAGGAGCGAAGACGAGGTGCCACCAATAACCAATTGAGGTATGCTCCAATGGTTAAACCAATCGCAATCCATGCGTCTGCTAAACCCGTTACATAAATTCCTCCTGGCAATCCCATTAATAGCCAACCGCTCATATCGGCAGCTCCAGCGCTTAATGCTGTCACAGCAGGTCCTAGTGACCTTCCTCCAAGCATATAGTCTGTTAGATTGCTAGTTTTACGATAAGAATACCATCCGATAAAAAGCATCATCGCAAGGTAAATTCCAATGGATACAAGTTGAAGTGTTTCATTGGACATGCTTTTTCCCCCTTTATTATCTTAAAAAAAATATAAAATAATTTTTCTTATATATAAAATATTCTATCAACTTGATATAACTATATCCACTAGTATTTTTTTACTTTCCTAAAATAGGTTACAGTGCTCTTGGAATAGTAGTAAAAAAGGTAGAAATCCCTTTCATTTGTAAGTAAGAAATGAAAGGATTATGATAAAAGAAATAGAAGGGAGTGTTTAATTTGGAATTACATTCTTGGTTTCAAAAGGGTTTAACGAAAGATGAGTACATAAGCTCAATGACTCGGAATAAAGAAGAAATGACTTCTATTTATAATCGCTTTGAGTTAACCGAAGCGGATAAAAAGAAACTTGAAGCAGTTCAGTCAAAAAATTTACGCGCTATTGTTCTAACAGAGGATTGGTGCGGTGACGCCATGCTTAACAATCCCGTATTGCTTAGATTGGCTGAAGCTGCTGGAATGGAGGTCCGGTTTGTTCTACGGGATCAAAACCTTGAACTAATGGACCAATATTTAACGAATGGCACCTCTAGAGCGATTCCTATTTTTATTTTCATTGATCAAGATGGAAATGAGGTTGGAGTATGGGGACCACGTGCACCTGAAATGCAATCCCTTGTAGAAAAAGGCCGTGCAGAACTGCCTGATAAGGACGCTCCGGATTTCCAGGAGAAGCAGATGGCGTTATATAAGCGTCTCGGACAATCTTATCAGACTGACTCCTCTATTTGGCAAACTGTTGCAAACAGTATTATGACCGCCTTTTTGTAAAAATTAAAAATCCCTGGCCATTAGCCAGGGGTTTTTTTACATTTTTAAGTTGCCATTTTTTGGAGGGATGCGGTCATTAATTAAATTTTTATCATTTAATTTCGGCTCAATTCCTAGGATGAGGTTACGAATATTTGAGCGGTGAAGATAAATTAAAAATACGGTAAAAAATAAGAAAATAAGTTCAAAATCAATTTCAGTTGAGATGGAAGAATAAATCATCAGGCTGACACCAACTGAGATGGAGCCTAGAAATACATACTTAGTTAAAAAAATCACCAAAAAGAAT
>JAPSKD010000258.1 GCA_031177865.1 Bacillus sp. (in: firmicutes)
CCACATGTGTGGAGTTTATGTTATAAAATCCTCAAGGAGACAAGAATTCAAAAAGCATCCCAAACAGAGATGCTCTAAAATACTGTTAATAATTATATAAATGTTCTTTGAGATGTAATGGTGTTTACCCAATTTTGAGACGTTTTTCAGCTCTCTTTTCTTTTTCATTTTGATTTGTAAATATGCCAAATGGTTTACCTACTGGTAAAACAACTTGCCCAAAATGTGTATTTAAAACAGCTGCAGCAGAACCATAAAATGATAGTAAAGCAATGAGCAATTCAGAGATTGCTGCGAGCATATGTGAAAATTCATACATAACATCAAATGAGCTTAGGGACAATCCGATAAATAAGAAATCAATTAGCACAAAAATAAAAAACAGTACTTTATGGGTTTCCATTGCACCGACCGTCATAAATAAGCTAAAGATTAGATAACCGATGAATGCGACACCTAGCTGTTTCGAATCCGCGTTAGTAAGAACCTTTTCACCTAAAGCACCTATTTGAATCAACCATGTTGTTCCGACACCAAACCAAAATAATCCAAATGCTCCAAATGCCGTTGTTCCAAATACATTATTCTTTTTTGAATCTAGGAAGCTTGCGATTAATTGTGCAAGACCACCTAAAAAGAAAGCCCATGGAAGGATTAAAGCAGTGCCTTCTGTAAGACCTAACTTTTGTGATGATGCTACAAGCGTAACCATTGCTAAACCAAACAGCCCAAGTGCAGATGGATCAGCTGTAATAATATTTACTGAGGTATGATTTTGATTATTCAACGATGTCTAATTCCTCCTTAGTAATATGCCTTCCTAAAGATACAGAAAATCGTCTTTTTTGTCTATATTAAAATGTACTATTGCAGTTTTAGTAAATATTCACATAAAATTACAAAGACTACTTTTACACAAAAAATCATGAACATAAATCAAATCAGTCCCTAGGACACTTATAAAATCTTGTAATATATACCATTTCAAAGATACATTTAAAATAACGAAACAAAAGAAGCTCCCTCCATAAAGAATGAGCTTCTTTATACTAAGTTAATAAAATCTTTGCAACAGCTTCACAATGTGTCGTCTGTGGAAACATATCCACAGGCTGTACTTCTATTGTTTTATATCCGCCGTCTTCAAGTATCCGTAGATCCCGAGCAAGCGTGGCTGGGTTACAGGATACATAGACCACTTTTTTAGGCTTCATTTCAATAATGGTTTGCAAAAATGTTTCATCACAACCCTTGCGTGGTGGGTCGACGACAAGCACATCAGCAGAATTGCCCTCTTTATACCACTTTGGTATCACAATCTCTGCTTCCCCGGCTGCAAACTCCACATTCGTCATACCATTGAGCTCTGCATTCCACTTCGCGTCTTCAATTGCTTCCGGAACAACTTCTACTCCGAAGACCTTCTTTGCCTTTTGTGCTAAAAACAAGGATATTGTTCCTATCCCGCAGTACGCATCAATAACAGACTCTTCCCCACTTAGCCCTGCATATTCAAGTGCCTTATCATAAAGAACCTTCGTTTGAACAGGATTTACCTGATAAAAGGAAAGAGCTGATATCGCAAACTTAACGTCACCGATTAAGTCATAAATCACTTCATTGCCCCAAAGGACCGTTGTTTTTTCGCCAAGGATGACATTTGTACGCTTTGAATTCACATTATGTACGATCGACTTTACCCTCGGCAGGCGGGAGATAATTTCCTCAACCAGCTTGTTTTGGTTTGGTATATCATTCGTTCTAGTAATCAGCACAACCATCAGCTCACCCGTTTTTTGTCCATAACGAGCCATAATATGGCGAAGAACACCTTTATGTGACTCTTCTTGATATGCTGATATCCCCAAATTACTGCATATTTCCTTAACTGCTTGGACTGCTTCATTAATTTCTGGCAGCTGGATCAGACTTTCATCTGTATCTACAATTTCATGGCTTCTAGGCCTGAAAAATCCAGCAATCAGCTTACCATCTTTTTCACCGACTGGCACCTGTGCTTTATTTCGATAATACCATGGGTTGTCCATCCCTAAAATTGGGTGCACTGTTACATCCTCTAGTTTACCAATACGAGTCAGCACCTGACGCACTTGATTCTCCTTATATTTCAGCTGTCCTTCATAGCTGATGTGCTCAAGCTGACAGCCACCGTACTTGTGAATCTCACTGCTGGGAACCTCTACGCGGTATGGGCTTTTTTCATAGATTTCAATTAAGCGCCCGAACCCGTAACCTTTGTTCACTTTTATCACTTTAACCTGTGCCTTTTCACCTGGAAGCCCGTTTGGTATGAACAATGGATAACCATCGACCTTCGCTACCCCTGCCCCATCATGAGTTAAATCCTCAAACACCACATCTATGTAATCATTTTTTTTTACCGGTATCGTTTTCGTCATGGTTTACTTCCTTTACTCCGAATTCACTAGCAAGATTGTATCACAAAGCCAGCATGAATGCGAAATCAGCCATAGAACCTGATTTAATGTCGGAACATTTTTATTTAACAATTTAACAAAAGTGTTTATAATGATAACAATCCCGTTAAAAGGAGGTGGTTACGATAAAGAAGTTAAATATTCTACCCATTGTGTTTCTCCTTACTTTCTTATCCTTCACTGTTCTTCATCATTCCAATGTCTTAACGCATTTCCATCATGTCGACAAAGCAGTGCTGATGATTGATGATTGGATTATGAAATCCCAAAGCGACGATGAAGAAAAACATTTATTCCATTTTCACTTTGTTGGCGTACTTGTTTTAATTTCATTAATCGTAGTCATCCTTCATAAAATCTTTTTAAGGATACACAATAAGATATTCATTTTCCTTACCCCTGTTTTCCATCAATCGAATTATGTGATCTCCTCCCCTTCATTGAAAAGGTAAAGCTCACAAAAAGGGAGGAAAATTAAATGTGGATTCGTTTCTTAATGATTGGTGTATTTTCATTAACAGCAGCAGGGATGCTTACGTATCAAGGCATAGAAATTTACCATGCTTTCATGGATTTCTTTAAGAATAAATAAATTTTAAGGGTGAATCCCACGGGTTTTAGAAATAATCCCGCGGGATTTCTTGTTTATTCCGCATGAAATGGAAATAATCCCGCGAACGTTAGAGATTTTTCCGCAGATTTCCAAGATAATCCCGCGGACCCACTATTTTCATACAAAAAGACACCCTTAATGGGTGCCTTACAATACCTATTCAGCCTTCATCTCAGCCACTTTTTCTTTTACTTCTTCAATGTTCCTCATTTTGTTATCCCAGCATTTTTGGCTAAGGTCAACCGGATATTCCTCAGGATTCATTGTACGTTTATACTCATCCCAGAGGGCAGCGAGATTTTGCTTTACATATTCACGCGATTCTTCCAGACATGGCATTTCATAGACAAGCTCGCCTTTGGAGAAAATCACTTCATGAAGCTCTTTTGCGGTAAAGTTTGTCACGATCTTATTCATATAAGTATGCGTTGGGTGGAACATTCTCAGGCGCTTCTCCGGCAATTTTTCATCCTGGAGCGCAATGTAGTCCCCTTCTGCATGGTTATTCTTATTATTAATAATACGGTAAATTTTCTTAATTCCCGGAGTCGTTACTTTGACCGGATTGGAAGAGATTTTAATCGTATCCTCCATTTTGCCGTTCTCGTCTTCTATGGAAACAATCTTGTAGACAGCCCCTAGTGCCGCCTGCTCGTAAGCGGTAATAAGCTTAGTCCCAATTCCCCAGCTGTCAATCTTGGCACCCTGTGCCTTCAAGTTAAGAATGGTATACTCGTCGAGATCACTTGAAGCAAAGATTTTTGCGTCCTTAAATCCTGCTTCATCAAGCATTTTTCGTGCTTCCTTTGAAAGATAAGCAAGGTCACCGCTGTCTAAACGGATTCCTATGAAATTAATAGAATCGCCCATCTCCTTTGCGACTTTAATCGCATTCGGAACACCCAAACGCAGGGTATCATATGTATCAACTAAAAAGACACAATCCTTATGGGACTCAGCATATTTTTTGAATGCAATATATTCGTCCTTATAGGCTTGGACCATCGAGTGAGCATGTGTACCAGAAACGGGAATTTGAAATAATTTACCCGCTCGAACATTACTTGTTCCATCAAAACCGGCTAAGTAAGCCGCTCGCGTACCCCAAATGGCCGCGTCCATTTCCTGAGCCCGGCGAGTACCGAACTCCATTGCAATTTCACTTCCAAGCACCTGCTTAATCCGAGAAGCCTTTGTCGCAATTAATGTTTGATAATTAATGATGTTCAATAGTGCCGTTTCAATCAACTGTGCTTCACAAAGTGGGGCATCTACACTTAAAATCGGCTCATTTCCAAAAACAAGCTCGCCTTCTTTCATACAGCGAATGGTACCCGTAAAGCGCAAGTCCCTTAAATATTCTAAAAAGTCATCCTGGTAGCCTACTTCGGTTTTTAAATACTCCAGATCATCTTCTGAAAAGCGGAAGCCCTGGATAAACTGAATGACCTTTTCTAAACCGGCGAATACAGCATATCCATTCCCAAAAGGGAGCTTACGGAAAAATAATTCGAACACTGCACGTTTATTATATCTGCCGTCTCTCCAATACGTTTCTACCATATTGATCTGGTATAGATCAGTATGCAGTGCTAAGCTATCATCCTGGTAAATGTTTTTCATCCTAACCCTCCGAACAACTACTTTTTCAACATATTAAACAATTTTACCATTATAAAAACTATTTAACCAGCGCTCCAAGTGATTGTTCAAAGTGTCCTAACGCCCATTCATGTCCCATTTGATTAAAAGAAGCAACTGCTTCTTTATAAACCATGATTTTAAACCCCTTATTGTATGCATCTACAGCTGTGTGAAGCACGCAAATATCTGTGCAAACTCCAACGAGGTGCAGCTCTGTAATCCCCCGTTCCCGCAGCTTGATTTCAAGATCAGTGCCTGCAAAAGCGGAGTACCTTGTTTTATCCATGAAATGGACATTTTCGCGCTCTTTATTCTCCTCATAAAGTGCTTGCAGCCCGCCAAACAAATCTCTTCCTGAAGTACCACGAATATTATGCGGCGGGAATAGTTTGGTCTCAGGATGAAATGAGTCCCCTTTATCATGAACATCGATAGCAAAAACGACATAATTACCGTTTTCCATAAACTCACGAGTTATTTGGACAATCTTCTCTTCAATCAGCTGCCCCGGTTCGCCGCAAGTTAACGCTCCCGCATCCGCAACAAAATCGTATGTATAATCAATATTAATGAGTGCCTTTTTTTCCATACCACTGCCTCCTCAGGTCCTGCTTTATCTTATTAATATTCTGTAACAGTATCTTTTTTCCTCTAAACAGAAAAGTTCGCTCCGAATGGAACGAACCTTTATCAGCTATATCTCTGTCCCGGTACCCAATCGGTTGGTTTATCGAGTGGACGAATGTCGTCAAGTGGGACAAATACCTCTAAATGCCTGTACAAGTTTGCAAACTCAGCGGGCAGCAATCCGCCAAATTCACCATCAAGATTTAATTGTACCTTTTCATTAGAATGTACTTTGATCCGGCTGGCCTTTGCATAAATCACATTGGGATCATTCACATGCTCACCGCGAATGGCCAACGTTGCGACTCGAATAAATTCGGCCAAATTAATTTTTTTCAAGATAAGCAATGAAAATAGACCATCATTAATTGATGAATCCGGAGCAATCTTTTCAAAGCCGCCGATTGAATTCGTCAGCCCCACAAGGAATAACATCGCTTCCCCTTCAAAAAGCTTGCCATCATACTCAATACTTATATCCGATGCTTTAATGGAAGGAAGCATTTCCATGCCTTTTAGGTAGTAGGCAAGCTGCCCAAGCATCGTCTTTAGTTTACTTGGAACTTCGTATGTAAGCTCCGTTATTCTCCCGCCGCCGGCGATATTAATAAAATAACGGTCATTGATTCGACCAATATCCACCGGAATTCGATCACCTTTAGTGATAATATCAACCGCTGCACCAATATCTCTAGGTATATGGAGAGCTCTCGCAAAATCATTTGTAGTACCTGATGGAATAATTCCTAATTTCGGTCGGAACTCCTGCTCCGCAAGCCCGTTAACAACTTCATTTATGGTACCGTCACCTCCAGCAGCAATGACAACATCATATTGTCGTTCAACTGCTATCCGAGCGGCCGCCGTTGCATCACCTGCACCCGTCGTCGCATGACAAGAGGCCTCATACCCGGCAATCTCTAGTTTTTCTAGTATTTCTGCTAGATGGCGCTTAAGGATTTCCCTTCCTGAAGTTGGATTATATATTAATCGTGCTCGTTTCATCGTTCATCATCCTATTTTTATGAAATCAAATAAATGGCATCTGACGGATCTCTTCTATATTCTACCAACTTACTCCTTGGCTTACAATTATTAACCCAAGCAACAAATATTATTCTTTCCATAACTCTGCCGTCTACTATCATACCTTTTTTTTATTTTTTTGCAAAAAATAAAATGAGAACTAGTTACTATTTAAACTAACATAATGGGTATTCGAAATGGTAATCTGGTACTTCCCCTCACCAGACTGGTGAACAGCATCTACACGTTCCCCCTGATTTGGATCACCTTTTTTCGTTATATTCCATGCGCCGTCCGCACCAGTAACTCCATCTACATCAACCGCTTGAACATTCAAATTGCTCGTTTCAGCAACCATTACATCTAATGACGAGGCACCTTTAATACTCCAATCATTCTCGAGTTCCCTCGGGTTCAACGTAATGTCCGCTCCAGTGCTAATTACCTCAAGCTCCACACCCTTTGGAATGAGAATGGTTGAAGCAACTTCGCGATGACTATAAAAAGGTCCCAATTCGTTCGGAAGTGTCTTAACATTTACATAAAGGGTATCTCCCTTTCTATTCGCATACACATAATCATCTGCACTCGCTAAAAGCTTCTCCTTTTTCGTGGTCTGGGTCCTGTATGTCCCAAACATTGACACCTCTTTTTCTTCAGTTGCTTCAATCGTTGTTTGGTAGGCTGTCGTTCTAAGGACAACTCGTTTAATACTATCATCCATTTGATAGGAGAAGTCCGGCAGCTCAAAGGAACGTTCTTCTCTAGCTACTACTTCCTCCACCTTTCCCATAATACCAGTAGCACTAAGTGTCGCAAACAATATTCCTGCCATTCCGAGCAAACCGACAAAGAGAATACTGACAAAATCATATTTTAAAATTGGCTTCTCCTGTCTTGAGAAGAATAAGTAGAGTAGAATTTCAAT
>JAPSKD010000259.1 GCA_031177865.1 Bacillus sp. (in: firmicutes)
CCTCTGAAGAAGGATATCTAACCATAGCTAGAAACTGGAATTCAGGAGACACAATCGAATTTGAACTACCGATGTCCCTTCATTCCTATACTGCAAAAGATAATCCAACTAAAGTAGGGATTATGTATGGACCAGTTGTATTAGCAGGTGCTTTAGGGAGACAAAACTTCCCGGAAAGCGATATTTTAGATGATCATCTAAAATTGAATGAACATCCTTTAATTGATGTTCCTACGCTTGTAGCTGATAAAAACAACCTAGAACAATGGATTAAACCTGTAGAAGGTTCGCCATTAACTTTCAAGACATTAGAAGTAGGACAGCCTGGAAATGTAAAGGTTAGCCTGATTCCGTTTTATGAGCTGCATCATCAGCGTTACACACTTTACTGGAATTTAATGGACCAAAATGCATATGAGACATTCGTGGATCAAGATAAAGCAGATCTCGAAAAAATGAGAGCGGTAACAGTAGATGTTGTTCAACCAGGGGAACAGCAGCCAGAAATTGAGCATGGTATAAAATCCAAAAATTCAACGACTGGATATTTTAATGTGGTTCAAAAGCCGTGGCGTGATAGTCGTGGCGAAGGATATTTTAGTTACGAGATGGCAGTAGAACCAGATAAACAAATGTACCTATTAGTTTCTTATTATGGACGTGATAATACCCTTTACTTTGATGGGAATAAGTGGGAACGTGATTTTGATATTCTAATTGATGGGAATGTCATTGCACAACAAAAGCTGAATGGTAAATTATCAGATTCTCTAATTGATGTATGTTATGAAATTCCAACATCACTGACGAATAAAAGAGAAAAAGTAGAAGTTAAATTTTCTTCTATGGAAGGAAAGGCAGCCGGGGGAGTTTATGGCGTAAGAATCATCAATTCTCCCATTGTGTAAGGGGGTCTTGGAAAAGTTATGGGAGTTACCATAAAAGATATTGCTGATTATTGTGGGGTTTCTGCCGGCACAGTAGACAGGGCATTAAATAATCGACCAGGAATTAAGGAAAAAACCAAGAAGGTCGTTTTAGAAGCAGCAACAAAGTTAAATTATCGTCCTGATTTCACGGCCAGAGGCTTGGCAAAAGGGAAGACGATGACACTAGGGATTGTATTATTTGATTTAAATAATCGATCTTTTGCACAATTATTAAATGCAGTTGAATTAAAGGCAAGAGAAAATGGCTACTTTATCTATGTGGCTCTAACTGACAAAAATCCAGAAAATGAAAAACAGTGCATAGAATATTTAGCAAGTCATAAGGTAGATGGGATAATCTTATTTACTGTTAATCATGGGGAAGCTTTCGAAGAGTATTTACGGGGCTTCTCCATCCCGATTATTACGATTTTTAATTATATATCTGCTAACTGGAAATATGTTGGAATTCAAGAAAGAGCAGCAATGAGAGATGCAGTCGGTCACATTATTAAAAAGGGGTATAAGAAATTTATTTATATTAGTCCTCCATTAAAACATTCAGGAAAAATGAATATTTATACTCAAGAAGAAAGGTTACAAGGCTTCTTGGAAGGTTTGTCATTAGAAGGGATCGAAGATGAACCTTTAATCATAAAGGATAGTCAGTACTTAAATGAGTTAGATAAAATAACCTTTTCTAAAGAAAATAAATCAGCTATCGTCTGTTCTTGTGATTTATATGCACTAGAAGTAATGAACTTTCTGAAAGAAAAGGGAATCAAAATCCCCGACGATGTTGGGCTCATGGGCTTTGATAATATTGATGTTTTAAAGTATGTGACACCAAAATTAACCACTGTTGAATATCCAGTAGAAACGATTGGGACAATCGCTGTAGAAAGTTTAATTCTGAAAATAGAAAAGGGAAACTTTACAACAAAATCATGCAGATCTCTTGATTATAAAATTATCGAAGGTGAATCGATTTAATCATAGTAACTGGAATTATCTACATTTAATCACACAGCTATTTACAGCAGTTTAGTTTTCAGACTTTGAGTATCTAAAGATAATAAATACCATTATTCTGAAACTATGTGAGGCGTGTATATAACTTTTCAGAAATGGGTGGTTTTAGATGAATTTTTTAGATAGTAGATTTTATGCAATAGTTGATAGATTTTCTAATCTCTTAATACTAAATATTTTTTGGATCGTTTCATGCATACCTATTGTAACGATCGCACCTGCTACATCTGCTATGTATAGTGTTGTAAGGCAGTGGGGATTGCATCAGGATACCAGTGTGATAAGAAACTATTTCCGATATTTTAAGGAAAATTTCAAAACTAGTTTTATAGTTGGTATCATCTGGATGATGTCAGGGATACTACTATATTTTAATTACTTTTATCTAAATCAGGATGGAACTGCGATTAGATATATTATAATGATTCCTTTGTTTTTAACTAGTTTATTGTTTTTAACCGTTTCTACTTTTATATTTCCTGTGATTGCTCATTATAATATCGATTGGAAGGAAGTCCTTAAAAATTCCTTAATTGCAACCATAGCCAATTTTCCAACTGCAGTGTTAATTCTTATCACCCTGGCCGTTTTTGGCTTTATATTATATTACTTTCCTGCTTCTTTTTTAATTATTTTTAGTTGTGCAGCATATATTAACTTCTTGCTATGTAACCGGAGATTTCAAAGAATGGAAGTAGTAAGTGGCCGAGTATCGGGAAAATGAATAATCAATTATTTTAAACGGGTGGATGTTACTCTAAGACAAGGCGATATTCAATGCCTCTAATTCCTGGGAGCGGACGTAAGAGTGGTAAAAAGAAGATTGTAGCTATATGGAGGAGAATAGTACCATGTTCAAAATCGAAGGAAATCGCCTAATTAGGGAGTTTGATTCGGAAAAACTATGGATTGAACCTTGGGGAGAGGATGCCCTGCGCGTCCGTGCATCATACACGACAATAGAAGATAATGATTGGGCACTATTACCTGTGCGGGAATTAAAAGCAGATATTACCGTTAACGAGAGAGATGCAATTATTGTTAATGGAAAAATAAAAGCAGAAATTAAGCGAAATGGTCAAGTGACTATTTATAATCAGAAAGGTGAAGTTTTATTAAGAGAAACAGAGAACACTTATCAACTAAAGTACGGCGGGAGAGAGTTAATCCCTCATCCTGGAAGTAGTGACTATCGCCTGACACTGCGTCTAGAGTCTGATCCAAAGGAAAAACTTTTTGGAATGGGTCAGTACCAGCAGTCTTTCCTTAACCTGAAGGGATGTATGTTAGAACTAACTCACCGAAATAGCCAGTCCAGTGTTCCTTTCGTTATGTCTAGCTTAGGGTATGGATTTCTCTGGCATAATCCTGCAGTTGGCCGAGTGAACTTTAATCTTAATGTAACTGAATGGACAGCACCTTCCACCAAGCAACTAGATTACTGGATCACAACAGGAGATACTCCTGCTGTGATTGAAGAATCTTATGCGTCTGTTACGGGTACTGTCCCTATGATGCCTGACTATGGTATGGGTTTTTGGCAGTGTAAATTAAGATATCAAACTCAAGAAGAGCTGTTAGAGGTTGCGAGGGAGTATAAAAGGAGAGAGCTTCCGATCTCTGTTATAGTGATTGATTTTTTCCACTGGACAAACCAAGGTGATTGGAAATTTGATCCAGAGTATTGGCCTGATCCTGAAGGTATGGTTCAAGAATTAAAAGAAATGGGCATCGAACTTATGATATCAGTGTGGCCAACTGTTCAGACGGAGAGTGAAAATTATCAGGAAATGATTGAAAAAGGTTATCTGGTAAGATCGGATAGAGGGGTTCGTACCCAATTTCAGTTCTTGGGGCAAAATGCTATATTCGATGCTACCAACCCTGAAGCTAGGGAATACTTATGGAAAAAAATCAAGAAAAATTATTATGACAGAGGTATTAAAGTGTTCTGGTTAGATGAAGCAGAACCGGAATTTACTGTTTACGATCATGATATTTATCGCTATCACCTTGGCTCCAGTTTACAGGTAGGAAATATATATCCAAGCAAATATAGTCAGACATTCTACGAAGGGATGGCTGCGGAAGGCCAAACCAATATTATCAACCTAGTCCGAGCTGCATGGGCTGGCAGTCAGCGTTATGGTGCTCTAGCTTGGTCTGGTGATATTCATTCAAGTTTTGAGGTATTAGGCATTCAAGTACGTGCTGGTCTAAACATGGCCATAGCAGGAATTCCTTGGTGGACAACCGATATAGGAGGCTTTCACGGTGGTAATCCGGATGATCCTTCGTTTCGAGAATGTATGATTCGATGGTTTCAGTATGGTGTATTTTGTCCAGTATTCCGACTCCATGGTGACAGATTACCTGCACAAAAGCCTATAGGAACCACTGGTGGAGGCCAATGTCATAGCGGAGCTGCGAATGAGGTATGGAATTATGGAGAGGAGGCTTATGAAATATTTAAGGAGTTTCTACATTTACGTGAAAGACTCCGTCCTTATATAACTGGACTTATGAAGGAAGCTCATGAGAAAGGCACTCCTCCAATGAGGCCACTATTTTATGACTTTTCAGAAGACACCAATGCTTGGGATGTGGAGGATCAATACATGTTTGGTCCGGATATCCTAGTTGCTCCTGTTTTGAATGAAGGGGAGAGAAGCCGCCGTTTGTATTTGCCGAAGGGGGCAGTCTGGAAGAATCCTTATTCTGGACAAATTTATGAAGGAGGAAAACAGATAACCATAGATGCCCCATTAGAACGAATTCCGTTGTTCCTGAAGAATGGCGTAGATCTTCCAATTGTTTCTTCGTAAACTCATAGGTTTTTTTCGTCCTAATTATTAAAACTATTGTAGATACCTAATAAGTGAAGATACAAGTTCATAAATATGATGTAATCTGGAAAGTTTCCATCGGATTATAAAGAGGGATGGAGATAAAACAGTGATATTCAGCGCAGATTTACTAAAACTAGAAGTACCAAAGTAATTTTTGTAATTGTATTTAAGGAAGTAAATATGAACTTAGGTTCTATGTCGAATCGGAAACCACTCTTATAATAAGACCGAAAACTACCCAGGTGTTGTCGCTACTGACAATACCTGGGTAGTTTTTTATTTACTGATTCTCAAGTTGATGGAACCGTTATAAATACTAGATTGTATTGTGTGAAATTTAGAAAAAATGTGTCAGGAGATCTAACAGAATTGTTTAAAAAGTGTTAAAAAAAGGATATATTCATTTTATGAATTTAACAATATTGTTTATTTTTAAAATATATAGACACTTTTGTTGAAAATGTTATAAAATTATGTAAAGGTGTTAAATGATAAACAACAGTGTTTAAATTGAAAAGGGGGATGAATGGTTTGGAATTACTGATGAGAAATATGTTTCAATCACTAGGGAAAAATACCTCAGCCAATAAACTTGCAAAGAAATACGGATTGCGTTTTGGTGCTGGACGATTTGTAGCAGGAGAAACGATTAAGACAGCTATTGAGGCTGTAAGAAAGTTAAATAGTGAAGGCAAAGTTGTAACCTTAGATCATCTTGGGGAATTTGTTTATACGGAAGAAGAGGCGCTTGAGTCAACGGCAATGTGTATGCAAACGCTTGATGCTATTGCGGAAGCCGGGGTAAAGTCAAATCTTTCTCTAAAAATGACCTCACTAGGACTCGATATTAGCCGGGAATTATGTATGAGAAATATGCGCAAAATTCTTGATCGCGCGAAACTTCATCAAAATTTTGTCAGAATCGATATGGAAGATTACGAGCATTGCCAAATCACGTTGGATATTTTCAAGGAGTTACGACAGGAATATGACAATGTGGGTGTGGTTATTCAAGCATACCTTTATAGAACAGAGCAGGACATTGCTGATTTGAATCATCAAAAAGCCAATCTGCGCCTTGTAAAAGGAGCTTACAAAGAGTCCCCATCTGTAGCATTTCCAGAGAAACAAGACGTAGATGATAATTTCAAAAAAATCATTAAGAAGCATCTCCTAAACGGGAATTATACAGCCGTTGCTACCCATGATGAAACGATGATTGAATATACGAAATCAGTTGTAAGTGAGTATCAAATACCAAAAGAACAATTTGAATTCCAAATGTTATACGGTATTTGTGAGGATATACAAGACAAGCTTGTAAAAGAAGGCTTTAAAGTACGTGTTTATGTTCCGTACGGAGTCGACTGGTTTGGCTATTTTATGAGACGGTTAGCCGAAAGACCTGCTAATGTCTGGTTCGTGTTAAAAAATCTACTAAAATAACAATCTTACATATAAGGAGAGAAATAAATATGACAACTTCAACACAAATAGCACCTTTCAAAAATGAACCTTTCACTAATTTTTCGATTGAAGAAAATAAGCAATCCATGAATATGGCACTTGCAAAGGTCAAAAAAGAGCTAGGAAAGAAGTACCCATTGGTGATTGGCAGTGAAAAACTATTTACTGAGGACCAAACGATTTCCATTAATCCAGGAAATGTAGATGAAGTAGTGGGTTCTGTTAGTAAAGGAAACAAAGAACTAGCTGAAAAAGCAATGCAGGAAGCTTTGAAAACATTTGAAACTTGGAAAAAGGTTGCACCTGCCGAGCGTGCAGAGTATTTGTTCAAAGCGGCTGATTTAATGAGGCAGCGAAAGCATGAGTTTTCTTCTTACCTAGTGTATGAATCAGGAAAGAACTGGACCGAAGCAGATGCAGACACAGCAGAGGCCATTGATTTTCTAGAATTTTATGCAAGAGAAATGATTCGCCTTAGTGAAACAAGTGTTCATCAACCGCTGACAAAAATAGATGGAGAAGACAATCAAATTTCCTATATACCTCTTGGTGTAGGGATTGTGATTTCTCCGTTTAACTTCCCGTTAGCGATTATGGCAGGGACAACAGTAGCAGCGATTGTTTCAGGGAATACGGTTATTTTGAAGCCAGCTGATGCTACACCAGTCATTGCCGCTAAGTTTGTTGAATTGATGGAAGAGGTTGGCCTTCCTTCAGGAGTACTTAACTTTATCCCTGGAGATGGAATCGATGTTGGCGAATATTTAGTGGAGCACCCTAAAACTCGTTTTATCTCTTTTACAGGATCACGTGCAGTGGGATGCCGGATTTATGAAAGAGCCTCAAAAGTACAGCCAGGACAATTGTGGTTAAAGCGTGTTATTGCTGAGATGGGCGGTAAAGACGGTGTAGTTGTCGATGAAACAGCTGACTTGGATGCAGCAGCAGCAGCAATTGTTGCTTCC
>JAPSKD010000260.1 GCA_031177865.1 Bacillus sp. (in: firmicutes)
TTTAGCATTTTTTCTCCTTTTATCTTGTGATTTCTCCAGTATATACCGTGGTTATAATTACCACCGAACATTCATCCGCAAATATGCTATTCTTATGTATATATATTACGATAGATTATGGCTATCATAAAGGTGGGTTACAAGTGAAAATTGTTTTTGCCTCTACGCCGGGTCAGGAAGAAGAAATTTGTGAACTTGTGAGGTATATCTATTCAACTGTTTTTCCACTCTATTTTACGGATAAGGAAATAAGTGAGTTTGAACAATTAAAAGTATTGCATACCCCAGATGACTTTAATACATTAAAGGACGCCTTTCAAGTTATGGCAAGTATGCAAACAGTGATTTCAATACTGGAGTCTCCAACTCTCGATGATCAATATGCAGCATTATTTAATAAAAATGTTAATAATCTACAAGAATTTGGTCTTTTCTTTCCGTTTGAGTTTGAACAATTTGTTGAAGCAAAAAATATGAAAAACAGTGTATTTAGTATTTATACCAAAGCAGCTAATGAACTACTTGTTTAATATGGGAAAAAATGTCTGCATTTTGCAGGCATTTTTTTTATGCAAATTTGCTATTTCCCCTAGGAAATAACAGAGATACAATATAAAATAAAAAGCAGGTGTAAGTTTATTGGAAATTTAAACAATATGAATATGAGACAACAGGGAGGATTTAGTCATGGATTGGAAAGAAAATGCAAACAGATGGATAGAATACTCTGGTTTGAATGAAGAGTTGAAGCAGCAGCTTGAGGTAATTAAGAACGATGAAAAACAACTTGAGGAAGTTTTTTATAAAAATCTTGAGTTTGGTACTGGCGGAATGCGTGGAGAGATTGGCGTTGGAACCAATCGGATGAATCTGTATACGGTTCGTAAGGCTTCTGCTGGATTAGCTGCATACATACAAGAACAAGGAAATGAGGCAAAACAAAAAGGTGTAGTAATTGCCTATGATTCACGACATAAGTCTCCAGAATTTTGTATGGAGGCAGCAAGAACACTTGCAACGAAAGGAATTAAAACTTACGTATTTGATGAATTAAGACCAACGCCGGAATTATCATTTGCCTTAAGGTATTTAAATGCCTTTTCTGGAATTGTAATTACAGCAAGCCATAACCCGCCAGAATACAATGGCTATAAAGTATATGGTTCCGATGGAGGTCAGCTGCCTCCGGATGCAGCCGACCAGGTAATTGCAAAAGTAAACGAAATTGAAAATGAATTGTTGATAGAGGTAGATTCTGAAGAAAACCTCAGAGCCCTTGGGTTAATTTCCACCATTGGTGCAGAAATTGACCAAGCTTATATAGAAAAATTAAAAACCATTTCTGAAAACCCATCGATTTCAAATGAAACAGATGTAAAAATTGTGTTTACACCTTTACATGGCACAGCGAATAAACCAGTACGCCAAGCTTTGGAAGCGTTAGGCTATACAAACGTAACAGTGGTAAAGGAACAGGAATTGCCAGATCCGGAATTTTCGACGGTAAAAAGTCCAAATCCAGAGGAACATGCTGCATTTGAACTAGCCATAAGGGATGGTAAAAAAGTGGGTGCGGATCTGTTAATCGCAACAGATCCCGATGCTGACCGATTAGGAATCGCTGTTCTTAACCCTGAAGGAGAGTATGTTGTTTTAACCGGGAACCAAACAGGAGCACTATTGTTAGATTACATCCTTTCACAAAAGCAAAGTAAAGGGACTCTTCCTTCCAATGGAGTAGTGCTGAAAACAATTGTTACATCCGAAATAGGCAGAAAAATTGCCCAAGATTACAACTTAGACACCATTGATGTACTAACTGGCTTTAAATTTATTGCTGAAAAGATTAATCAGTATCAGTCCACTGGAGAATATACTTTCTTATTCGGGTATGAAGAAAGCTATGGCTACTTAATCGGCGATTTTGCCCGTGATAAGGATGCGGTTCAAGCGGCACTTTTAGCGGTAGAAGTATGTGCCTATTATAAAAAACAGGGTATGTCACTTTATGAAGGTTTAATGCAAGTATTTGAAAAGTATGGTTATTATCAGGAAGGTCTTAGATCGTTAACCTTAAAGGGTAAAGAAGGTGCGGAACAAATTCAGCGCATTTTAGCTTCTTTCCGGTCCGAGCCAATTAAGCAGCTTGGTGACTTAACTCTTTCCATGTCAGAAGATTACCTAACAGGTATTCGACAAACATCAAATGGTGATGAGAAAATCGATTTACCTAAATCGAATGTATTAAAATATACCTTCACAGACGGCTCATGGGTATGTTTAAGACCATCTGGCACTGAACCAAAAGTAAAATTCTATTTCGGTGTAAATAGTACAAGCTTAGATGAAAGCAGAAGTAAGTTACTCGAGATTGAAAAGAATTTTATGGGACTAGTGGATGAAAAGGTCAAAATGGTAACGGCGAACTAAAATTCATCATGACAGCTAAAGGACCAAATTGCTATTGTAACTGGTGCTTCAAGAGGAATTGGCAAAGAAATCGCTGTTAAACTTCCTGAACAGGGAATGAAATTGGCGATAATAGGTGGTTGACACGTATTTTGCTCCAATCGAAGCAGGGACTGCCGGAAAAACAAGATTGGCTTAAAGTGGAAGATATATAGCAAATGCGGTCGTGTATATGGCTTGTAGCACCTAAGTATATGCTTATGGATGAAATTGTCCTTCATCCTCTTGTACAACAATATCCCATTGCATAATAGAAGAGCGATTAAAAACGGCTTCCCCGAAGGAAGCCGTTTTTTTGGTGGAATTCTTTGGTCCGGTTTGGTAATTATTTCTCAACAGTATCCACTTGTTATTTCAGGAAAGACTATACATCGGTAACTCATTATCAGGTTCAACGGTTTCGTTAGCATGGTCGATATAACGAAGCAGTGAATATAATTTGTTTTCAATAACTGAATAGTCACGTTCAAAGTGATAGGCATGCAGGAATTGCTCTATCCGCTTTGATAAAAATTGGTCTTTTGTTCGTACCATGAGTATCAGCAAATTATCCCATTCAGATCGATGTGTATAATACAAGGCTCGATCGTAATCCATTTTATTCATTTGTTTTGTCTCCTCCTTACTAGGAGTTGAAGTTATTTTATGATATTTTGCAGATAACTTTCGCAGAAAATGTTGGACACGCCGATATAACGGTATTTTCAACTTTTACCTGTATAACAAGTAAGGTATTGGTTGTAAAAGGAGGTTGTATGAAGAAATTATTACTAATTGTGTTGTTTTTATCTTTACAATTTGAAGTCGCTTCAAAGGCGAAGGTTGTCGAGACAAACCGACCTTATTCGTACGAAATTCTCAAACAAGATATAGAGAAAATCAATCATAGGTATAATAAAGTAGATGTAAAAGGTATTGGAAAGAGCCATTTTGGCAGAAAAATCTATGCAATCAGACTTGGAGAAGGAAAGCAAAGCATCGTTCTAATAGGTGCGCATCATGGACGTGAATGGATGACAAGTATGCTTTTAATGAAGAAGTTAGAAGGGTATGCAGAAGCTTATCAAAATCAAACTGATTTTGGAACATTTTCAACTAATATTTTAAACGATGTTTCCATTTGGTTTATTCCTATGCTCAATCCAGATGGTGTGACAATCCAACAAAATACGCTGGATAATTTCCCGCATAATCACCAAAAACATCTATTAGCCATGAATGAAGGAATAGAAAATTTTGAGCGTTGGAAAGCAAACGGGCTGGGGGTGGATTTAAATAGACAATATCCTGCTGGATGGAAAAATTTAAATCATCAACCTGATTCCCCTTCCTATCAATTTTATAAAGGCAAAAAAACCTTAGAAGCGAAAGAAGTAAAGGTATTAACACAATTTATTCGCGATATTAATCCTATGATTGCTGTTGCCTACCATTCCTCCGGAGAAGAGGTTTTTTGGAATTATCATAATGGTAAACATCTTCAGCGTGATAAACATATTGCAAAGAAAGTGTCAAAATTGACAGGATATAAGCTTGCAAAGCCGCCAAAACAGGCAACCGGAGGGGGATTCACCGATTGGTTTATCACCCACTATCATCGTCCGGCTCTGACAATTGAAATTAGTCCGCTTGTTGGTGAAACATCCCCGCCATTGTCAGTCTTTGAGACTGAATGGGAAAGAAATAAATATGTGGGACTCTCTCTGGCAGAAGAAGCAAAGCACTTGAAAATAGCGAAAATAAGCAGATAGACATGTTGTTTTTTACATCTTGTTTCATCATTCCCAGATTTTCTTCATACATTGTGGTAAGAGGAAAAGGGGGAATGGCGATGAATGGGGACGATCGCAAAGCTCTTGAATACGCAATTAGTGAAATTACGGAAATTGCACGAGGCTTTGGTTTAGATTTTTATCCGATGCGATATGAAATTTGCCCAGCAGAAATCATTTACACATTTGGTGCCTATGGAATGCCTACCAGATTTTCACACTGGAGCTTTGGGAAGCAGTTTCATAAGATGAAGCTTCATTATGATTTAGGTCTAAGTAAAATTTATGAACTCGTTATTAATTCAAATCCTTGTTATGCCTTCTTATTAGATTCCAATTCGCTCATCCAAAATAAATTAATCGTTGCACACGTACTTGCTCATTGTGATTTCTTTAAGAATAATGTCCGTTTCCAAAATACCAAACGGGATATGGTCGAAAGTATGGCAGCAACAGCAGAGAGAATTCGCCGTTATGAAATTCAATTTGGTAAAAAGGAAGTTGAGACTTTTCTAGATGCCGTGCTGGCAATTGATGAACATATTGACCCTTCACTGATGAGACCTAAACTTGCTTGGTCACTTGAAGATGATGTCGAAGAGGAAGAGGTCCAACAAACAGCCTCTCCATACGATGATTTGTGGAAGTTGGATGATAAAGACAAAAAGCAGCCAGTTCAGCCTAGAAAAAAACAATTTCCTCCAAGACCTGAAAAGGATTTATTATTGTTTATAGAAACTTATAGCAGAGAGCTAAAAGATTGGCAACGGGATATTTTAACGATGATGCGTGAAGAAATGCTTTACTTTTGGCCGCAGCTTGAAACGAAAATCATGAATGAAGGCTGGGCCTCTTATTGGCACCAACGAATCATCAGAGAGATGGATTTAACCAGTGGTGAAGCAATAGAATTTGCAAAATTAAATGCCGGGGTGGTTCAACCATCAAAAACAGGAATTAATCCGTACTATCTAGGAATTAAAATATTTGAAGATATTGAAGAACGTTATAATAATCCAACGGAAGATATGATCAGAAGAGGGGTTATGCCTGGTTCTGGACGTGAAAAGATGTTTGAAGTACGCGAAGTTGAATCAGATATATCGTTTTTACGTAATTATTTAAACAAAGACCTTGTAATGAGAGAAGATATGTATCTTTTTCAGAAACAGGGAAGGGATTACAAAATCGTTGATAAACAATGGGAACATATACGTGACCAGTTGGTGAATATGCGTGTAAATGGAGGATTCCCATACATTACTGTCAATGATGGTGACTATTTGAAGAACGGTGAACTGTATTTAAAGCATTGGTATGAAGGTGTAGAACTAGATGTGAAATATCTTGAAAAAGTATTACCATATATCCAACAATTATGGGGAAGACCAGTTCATATTGAAACCATGATTGAAGATCGAAGAATGTTGTTTTCATATGACGGAAAAGGCGTTCATCGAAAATATTTGTAACATGAAAGGCAGCTATTGATCTTAATAGCTGCCTTTCATATTATAAGAGTGCAAATTCATGTTAATTGAATTAAAAATAAATATAAAAATTATGCCTCAGGCATAGGTGTAGGAGTGGATGGTGTTCCCATTCCTTTATATTTTTCGTCAATCATATTTCGAATGTCCTTTAAAAGTGTTCCTTTTTCAAACTCTGATTTAGCCTCACGGGCTATGTCAACACAAACCCCTCAGCCAAAGCCCATTGTATCAAGGGTAGCCGTATTACCTTCAACATGGTCAACAAAACAATTTGTGTTGCTAGTATGGCCATCTTCTTCGTAACATCCACAATAGCAAGGCATATAGTCAAGCACTTCTGGATGTTCGACTGCAAACTGGTATGCTTCTAAAACTTTTGGACTGTCACTGTAAGTAGTAATGGCAGACCAATCATCGCTGCCGATTTCATAAGTTAGAACAGGAGCACTTTGCTCTGGGTGTTCGCCGTGCTCTTCCTGAGATGACTCATCTCCTGATGAGGAACATCCAGTAACTAACGTGAAGGCAGTCAGAACGGGGAATATATACTTCTTCATCTAACCTTCCTTTCTACTATTACTAAGTTATTAATTTTAGAATAACGATTTCTATTTATAGATTCAATGATTCAACGTTAAAATTAATATTTACCATTGAATATTGTATTCATAAAATTGACACAAATTCTATTTAAATTTGGTCGCTATAATAAACTTTGGTACATTCTATGTAAAAGTTTTTAAATATATAAATATTTTAGGAAATAATTCAGCAATAAAATCTTGATTATATTCGATTACTGCTAATCATTGCAAGGATTTTTTACGAACAAAATATTTTAGAACGACTATTTTGACTGACGATTTTCAAGGCTTAACTCAAAAGAGTAACTTAGTTGAGAGTGAAGTCCTTGAAAGATGGGACAAACTTCAACTTCAAAAGGTTATTACCTCCTTGCCAAAACATTATAAGGACCCTTTGATACTAAAGTATTTTTATCATTATAACTATATGGTGATATGTGATAAACTAAATATAAGTATTCAATGCTTAAAAACTCGTATTCATAGAGCAAAAAAAATGGTTAAAGATAAATATACCCAAGGGCTTGATCCTTTTTTACTCTGAAAACTATATAATATGGATTTCGCAAGTGATGCTGAGCACTCAAAAACAGCAGATCGCCTTCTTCAACTAACGGTGCATTTTACTTGAAGAAGGAATTAAAATAACATCGGCTTTAAAACTAACGGGTGCAGTTAACAGGTGCAAAACATCAATTCACAACCGAATTCGTTTACGTTTTAAGAATTAATTCGCAAAAGAAAAAGCAATTAAATTAACATCTAAGACAGCCAAAAAAATCGGGTGCAGGTTAGTCTGCAACCGATTTTTTTAATATCATCATAATAAAATAACTTTCTTACAAAGGATGTCTGCATGCAGTTACTTCGTTTGGCTTTAACCTTCTGCTTTTGACATCAATAGCCC
>JAPSKD010000261.1 GCA_031177865.1 Bacillus sp. (in: firmicutes)
CAGCCTAGTCTCTAGATTAATGTTTTTTTCAAATTACGTAAATAATGGTGGCGGATAAATAAGAAATAAATGACTTGAGCGATAAAGAATCCAGCTAGAACAATGATCATCTCTGTGGCAATGGACATTGTAAAAAGGCTTTGCAGCGCCATATAAGCAAAAACACTGTGAATCATCGCTACGATGATGGGAACAAAGAAAAGCAGGACAAGCTGGCGGCTCACAATCTTGTTCAGCTCGCTATCAGTCAAACCGACCTTTTTAATGGTTAAATATAAGCGACCGTCGTATTCTAAATCTGCATACAGACGGAAATACAAGAAACTGCCCGCTGCTATAAAAAAGACAGCACCAATAAGCAGGGCAACAAACAACATCATCCGATACAAGCTTATTTTAAGATGATATAAGGTACCACTAACCGTCATGGCGAATTCTTTTGAATCAATAATAGTAGCTCCATCATCTCTTGGAGCAAAAGAAACCCCATTTTCTACTAAATTATCAGCAATCCCAGCTGTTTTTTCAAACTCATCTGTATAAAAGCCGGTAAAGGTATCCGTGCTTACCGCGGAAAGTTCTTGATACAATTCATCACTAATCACAAGTCCTTCACTAAATATAATTTGATAAGGAAGAACAACATGTTCCGTTGCCTTATTTTGTAGAAGCTTAATGTTCTCTTGTTTTAACGTATAGGTCTCGGAATCAAAGGTCTCGATTGACGATGTTAGTAAGGCCAATGCATCCGTCCCTGTTAGCTCCTCTTCGGTAAATGAATAACCGGCCATTTCTGACGACTTTTTATAATCAGAAAAAGCGATGACAGGCATCTTTGCATGTGCATATTCGTCAGACGAATCCGCTATTTCAACAAATTTAATAGGAATTTTTAGAGTAGTATAGTCTATCTTTTTCTCTTTTAACTCCTGTTCGATTTGTTGAATGTTTTTCTCGTGGATGGGATGTTCTCCCTTCGCAATATAACTTACTGCTGCGGGGTAATTATCTTGAAATTCCTTATTCATCACATTCATGGACGCAAGTGTTCCTACGGCACAAAAAGCGACTGTGGAAACTATGGTGACCATGAAAAACATCCGGGCATTATCTTTTAAACGATAGGCTAGACTTGAAATGGTAATCATATTTGTTTTTTTCCAAAATAGCAATCGGTTTTTCTGAAGCAATTTTGTAAGGAACACCGATAGCTGGGTATAAAAGAAATATGTTCCGACAACTGTCATCCCTATAACAGGTAGAATTCGAAACATCATTGTTTGAAGTGTGGTTGTTGCCGCTAAGTAATAACCAGTGATTAATAGAATCGCGGATAAAATAGAAAGCACCGTAGAAACCTTTGGCTCTTTTTTAGGCTTTACTCCTGCCTGGAATAAATCAATCAACTTATTAACTCTAACCAAGGTCGTAGTAAGAATAGAAATACATAAGAATAAAACCAAAAAAGCTCCAATCGTCCACCCTAGTGCTTTCCCTGATAAATAGAATGGGAGTGACTCAATCCCAATCATTCTCGAGCCAATCATCAAAAACAATTTACCTGTGATGATTCCTGCACCAATCCCCGTAATAATAGCAGCAACACCAATTAGCATATTTTCTAAAAAAACCATGGTGTTCAACTGGCTCCTCGTCATGCCATGCATCATTAATATCCCAAATTCGCGCTTTCTAGATTTCAAGAAGGTACTGACAGAATAAAGGACAAACAAAAAGGAGAAAACATACATAATAACTTCAGCTGCTGTCATTAGTTGAATCGCTTCACCAGCTGTTACACCTTTATTAATATCAGGGTTAAAGATAAATAGCGCATAAACAAAGAAAATCATAACAGAAAACGCGCTGCTTAAAAAATAGGCGGCATACGTTCTTTTATTTCGGACAACATTTCTAAAGGCGAACTGTCGAAAGGTCATGACTATTCCCCCCTAGCAATGCGAGCATATCGATGATTTTTTGGAAAAATGCCTGACGATTATCTCCTCGATAAATCTCGTTATAAAGCTGTCCGTCTTTTATAAAAATAACACGGTGACAGTAGCTTGCTGCAACGGCATCATGGGTCACCATTAGAGCCGTAGCCCCATCTTCTTTATTAATCGTAAGAATAGTTTCCATGACATCTTTAGCGGATTTTGAATCAAGGTTACCTGTTGGTTCATCCGCTAAAATAAGCGAAGGTTGATGAATAATCGCCCGAGCAATCGCTGTTCTTTGCATTTGCCCACCGGAAATTTCATACGTACGCTTTTTTAGAATAGAATCAATCCCAAGTTTTTGCGCTACCTGTTGTAGCTTTTTATCCATCTCATTAACCTTCACTCCATCAAGGGTAAGCGGAAGGACAATGTTCTCCTCTACCGTTAACGTATCAAGTAAATTAAAATTTTGGAATACAAAGCCGAGTTCATGTCTACGGAACAATGCTGTTTCCTTACGATTTAATTGATGAGGATTTTTACCGTTGATTAAGACTTGACCAGAACTAGGCTGATCAATCGTTGAAATTAAATTTAACAGGGTCGTTTTCCCACTCCCTGATGGACCCATAATCCCAACAAATTCACCCTTTTCGATTGAAAAATTAATATTTTCTAAGGCTTTATATGCCACTTTTCCCTCATATATCTTTGCTAATTGTTTTACAGTTAAGATTGCCACGACCTTCACTCCTCGCTCTTCATTTCTTGTCTTTATTTTAGCTGGTAAAGGTTTTCCGCAACCATTTCATAAACTTACAATTGGCTTACAAGATTGTAAGGTGCATTTTTCAGAAAATAATCCGTACAGTCGTCCCTATATTTAACGTAGATTCAATCTCTACCCGGTGACCTAGTTTATCGCATATTTGCTTAACAAGAAAAAGCCCCATTCCGGTGGACTCTTGGAAGTTGCGTCCGTTTTCACCCGTAAAATAAGGATCAAAGACTCTAGGCAAGTCACTGTTAGGGATTCCTACACCTTGGTCCTGGACTTCTAAAATAACGTTCGCACCCCGTTTAAACCCTTTTAGGAAAATTTTCTGATTCTCTTCCTTTGTATACCTTACTGAATTGGTAATGATCTGAGTTAAAACAAATGAAAGCCACTTTTCATCCGAAGCAATACTTAATTCTTCCTCCACTTGTAAGGAAGGAAAAACACAATTACGAATAAATAATCGTTTTTGATTGGAGGTAACAGACCGGACCACCTTTTCTAAAGGGAGCATTTCTACATAAAAGTCATGTTCAAATTCATCTAACCGGGCTGTATATAACACCATATCCAGCCCCTTTTTCATACGGTCCAACTCATCAGCAATGGCGGTAAACTTCGGCTCATCCTCATCCTGAATCATTAAATGAATAACTGACAAAGGGGTTTTCATCTGGTGAACCCATTGATTAATAAACTGAATATGATTCTTTAATTTAAGCTGATATTGCTGGATATCATTTAGATAGCGCCGATATTGATTTCTCAATAATTGATGTAATCCCCTTGCTATAGGAGCTTCCGAATCTATTTCTAAAAATTCATCTAAAGTGTTGTGTGGCTCTTCCAAACGCTTGTAAAAGTTTCGATGAGTCAAATACCGATAAACCAGGTACCCAATTAATAAACAGCCGCTAAGGATTGCTGCATACAAGCTAATGGAATAATTTCGATACCCATCCACCCAAAAAACAAATAAGATGAGAAGCAGTTGAGCTAGATAGACAAAAATTAGAGGCATTTGTTCTCTAATAAATAGTTTCAAGACTGTGTCCTCCAATTGGGTGAGAGGCGATAGCCTTGACCACGAATCGTTTGCAATGCGTCCTCAATCGTTAATGCCACTAACTTCTTTCGCACACGTGTGATATAAACATTTAATGTATTGTCATCAACAAAAACTTGGTCATCCCATATTTTTTCAAGCAAGCGGTCACGGCTGACGACTTTTTCAGACCGTTTCATTAATTCCTCAAAAATTCTAGCCTCCGTATGGCTGATTTCTACTTTATGATTCTGATAGCTCAAAGTTAATCTTTCAACATCGAGTATTAACCCCTCGATATCAATTCTTCTATCATCCTGAGAACTAGCAAATTCCCCATATGCACGACGAAGCTGACTATTGATTTTAGCAACTGCAATATCGTAATCAAAAGGCTTTGTGATATAGTCATCTGCTCCATTTTCGAGCGCCATAACTTGATCCATCTTTCCTTCTCGGGCTGAAATAAAAATAATTGGACAGGTCGATACTTTGCGAATCTGGCGGCACCAATAATAACCATCGTATTTTGGCAAATTCACATCAAGTAAGACAAGGTGCGGGGAGTACCTTTCAAATTGCTCGAAAACGGAATCAAACTGATCAACCGGCTTTGTATCAAAACCAAACTTATGTAAATGTTCATTGAGCAGCGATACAAGTTGTTTATCATCTTCTACGATAAAAATTCTGAACATACTTTTCTCCTTTTTTTGGGAAATATAAGATTAAAAGACATTAGTCGGGTGACTTTAATGATGAAAAAGATACTATTATTGGTCTATCTGATATTTACCTTCCTTCCCGTTACTGCCTCAGCAGAACCTAAGGAAAATTTGAAAGCCGCTTTTGTAAGAGACAATCATTTATGGATTAAACTAAAAGATAAGGAAATAGAGATTACGGATACGGGTTATGTAAGATATCCAAAATGGTCATTCGATGGCAGCTGGGTTGCTTATTTAAAGGGAGCCATGGAAGGGGATATTATGGATCTTTGGCTCTATAATATAAAGAGCAACAGACATTTTAAGGTTAAAGAAAATGTTGGTGTCAACTTCCAATGGTCACCAAATGAAAATTCAATTGGTTATCAGGTTGCAAAAAATCTTTTTATTTTACACACCAGTCAATTGGGGCTATTTACGGCTATAGCAAAAAACATAGAAAATTTCTCTTGGCTGCCATCCGGCAAAGGTTTACTTATCTCCACTAAAAAAGGGCCTGAACTTTATTCAGATATTATTTTATCAAAAGTTATCTTAAGAAAAAAAGAAATGCCTGCTGTTAACGATTTTTATACCATTAAGATTAGCGAAAACGAAATATATGCTTCTACTAGTGAATTTAAATGGTCATATGATAAGAAGTGGATTAGCTTTTTGTTAATCCCTACCGCTTCCTTATCGGCTGATGGAAATACGCTATGTGTCCTATCAACAAACGGGAAAACATTTAAAAAGATAGATGAAATGTTAAATGAGCCCGCATGGTTCCAATGGGCACCATATAATGCGTCGTTAGGATATGTAAGTGGAGTTGGCCGAGAAACGACGATAAACAAGAAGCTGAAAGTCTTAACAGTACCATCAATGAAAAATGTTAACCATACCCCAAGGGGTTTTATAGATCGTGATTTGACGTGGCAAAATAATCGAGGCATAATCGTATCTCGTTCGCAGGAAAATGGTTCTGCGGATTTGGGCGGGAGAGCACTGCCAAGCCTATATAAGATAAGTCTATCAATAATAAACAAACCAAAATCACTGTTCCTTCTGAAAAAGATGGCGATTTTAGACCAGAAATTGTTAAGAATAATTTGTTATGGATTAGAACTGACCGAAAGAATGCTGATGTTATGCTTTCTCCAACCTATAAATCTGGAGAGAGGGTATGGATAAAAAATATCAACCTCGGGAGTTCTTATTATGAAAAATGGGGTTGGGAAGAGGTGTTTAGTTTATATTCGGGGCGGCAGTAATTTATCACATTATTGGTGGGCCAGGCTGGCTTTAGCGCCTGGCTCTTCCTCCTAAAATTATTTTTCTTCAATCAGTTTATTGGTCAGTGTACCTAATTTTTCAACTTCAACTGTTACCACATCACCCGGTTTCAAGTAAACTCGCTGTTCCAATGGGTAGCCTATGATAACACCCTCTGGAGTTCCAGTAAGAATGACATCGCCAGGTGTAAGAGTCATGTGCTGCGAAATATAGCTGACAATTTCATCTACATAAAAAATCATATCAGATGTATTGGAATTCTGACGTATTTCTCCATTCACATACGTTTTTAAATGCAAATTGTTAGGATCACTTACTTCATCTGCGGTTACAAGATATGGACCTATAGGACTGAAGTCATCACATGTTTTTCCGAGTAACCATTGGTTAGATCTTTTCTGCAGGTCACGTGCTGATAAATCATTAGCTGTACAATAGCCAATTACATAATCTAATGCATTTTCCTTACTTACATACTTCGCTTCCTTCCCAATTACCACGCCTAACTCCACTTCGTAATCCAGCCTTTGAGTCACTTTTGGCACAGCTATCTCACATTTATGTCCTGTTAATGTATTATTAAATTTACTAAATAATACAGGTTCTTTTGGATATGGCGACTTTGTTTCATCCGCATGTTTGCGATAATTTAATCCTATACATATAATCTTGTTCGGTTGTGTGACACATGGTCCCCACTCAACTTCCTCTTCATTTATAAAGTAATTTGTTTTATTTTCAGTTGGCAGATTTGTAATATAGTCCTCGAGTGCAGAAATGGCTCCATGCCCACCCGCGATTACATCCATGATATTTGTATGTATTTGATTGTTTGGCATCTCTTTTAGTGCTTCTTCAAGGTCAATTATGCCATTTTCAATTTTCACACCTAACACATGCTTGCCTTCTTTTTTTATAGTTGCTAGTTTCATTGAATCATTATCCTCCTTGATTTCAGCTTCCTAAACATCTGATTTCTCTATTACATCCTTTTTATCCTTCTTTCTACTTTAATTAATTAAAGTGTTTCTTTGAATCAGCAGTTACTTTATCAAAAAGTGGGGTTTGGTTCCGTTTAGGCGTTATTCGTTACCGATTTTACTGATAATGGCATTGAACGGGCACGAATAGATGCTATTTGTTACCCTTATCACTGATAATGGCATTGAGCGGGCACGAATAGATGCTATTTGTTACCCTTATCACTGATAATGGCATTGAGCGGGCACGAATAGATGCTATTCGTTACCGTTTTCTTTTAAAGTACCACCGCACGGGCACGATTCTCAATTTTATTTTCAATCTTTTTTTCTTTCAGACAGCACAAAAAAAACACAACCCTTATCAGGTTGTGCTTCATGTGCCTGGCAACGTCCTACTCTCACAGGGACTTTCGTCCCAACTACCAT
>JAPSKD010000262.1 GCA_031177865.1 Bacillus sp. (in: firmicutes)
GATTCTGGAGATGTACTCTCTTTTTCAAAAAATGAATGGGAACTAAGGGATTATTAAATAAAGCATAACTTGAGGAGGAGAAACATGCCAAAATTAGTAAAGACATTATTCACCTCGTTTCTAGCATTTGCGCTATTGTTAACAGGAATTCCATTGTCAGGGGCAATAGCTGCTTCGGAAATTGAGGATTTAGTGATAGACCTCAATGTTCCACAAGTTACACGGGAAGTAACAGATAACAAGCTTGATTTAAACGCACTTCATGTTTATGAGGATGGCCGTTTTATGATGGCCTCTGAAGATTTAAAATGGAAGTCTTCCAATAAGAATGTTGCGTCTGTATCTAAAGATGGAAAAGTAAGGTTATCGGGTCACAATGGTAAAACCTTCATTTCTGTCAGCGATGGTAGCTATAGCGATAGAATTTCAATTCAATTCAAAGGAAACCAAGAAAAAATCGTAATTGAAAAAGAAGAAGGCGTACGCTATGACCTCATCGGCAATGCCATCAAGCATATGAGCATGGAAGAAAAGGTCGGACAAATGCTAATGCCTGATTTTAGAACCTGGAAGGGTCAGAATGTAACAGTAATGAATAATGAAATTGCTAATCTTGTAAAAGATTACCATCTTGGCGGTGTGATTTTGTTCCGTGAAAATACGGTGACAGCTGATCAAACAACCAAGTTAGTCAGTGCCTATCAAGATGCTGCGGAAAAGTACGGACTGTTAATTTCGATTGACCAAGAGGGTGGAATCGTAACACGTCTGCAGACAGGTACCGATATGCCAGGAAATATGGCTCTTGGTGCTACACGCTCTGAAGAAACGGCTGAAAAGGTTGGTAAAGCTATCGGTGCAGAGTTAAACGCACTTGGGATTAATATGAATTTTGGACCTGTGCTGGATGTAAACAACAATCCAGATAATCCGGTAATTGGTGTCCGTTCTTTCGGTGAGAATCCTGAGTTAGTTGGAAAATTAGGTAATGCCTATATTAAAGGACTTCATGAAGCGGGAACCGCGGCAACTGCGAAGCATTTTCCAGGTCACGGTGATACAGCGGTTGATTCGCATATAGGACTTTCAGAAGTACCACATGATATTGAGCGTCTGAAAAAGGTAGAATTATATCCATTCCAGCAGGCAATGGATGCGGGAATTGACGCCATTATGACAGCACACGTGACCTTCCCGAAAATTGATGATACAAAAGCCATTTCTAAAAAGGATGGAACAGAAATTGCTGTACCCGCAACGCTTTCTCATAAAGTATTAACAGGGCTAATGCGCCAAGATATGGGCTTTAAAGGAGTAATTGTTACCGACGCAATGAATATGGGAGCAATCTCTGAGCATTTTGGCCCAGTTGATGCAGCAATCCGTGCCGTTAAAGCAGGAGCGGACATTCTCTTAATGCCTGTTGGGATTGAAGCTGTGGCCAATGGCCTTTATGACGCTGTTAACACCGGCGATATTTCAGAAGATAGATTAGAGCAATCAGTGGAGCGAGTTTTAACTCTGAAACTAAATAGAAGCATCGTGAAGGCAGAAGTAGAAAAGAGTCTTGATGAAAAGGTAGCGAATGCACGTCAAGTCGTTGGTTCACCTCAACATAAAGCCATTCAAAAAGAAGCAGCAGAAAAATCGATTACACTCGTAAAAAATGACGCTGTTCTTCCGCTCAATGTTACACCTGAAGATAAGATTGTTGTGATTGGTGGATCTGGATTCTCCATTAATCTGCTTGCAGCGGCGGTCCAAAAACACCATCCTGGTGCAGTTTATATTAATGCTTCAGGTCCGCTTAATGCTGTACAACTAGCACAAGTACAGGATGCGAAATACATCATTGCCGGAACCTACACCTCTAGTGTCGGGGGCAGGGCTCAGGATGCTGGTCAAATGGTGATGACAAGACAACTCATCGAGACTGGCGTGCCTGTCATTGCTGTTGGGGCAAGAAATCCATATGATGTTATGTCCTATACAGATGTAGACGCTTATCTTGTTCAATATGGTTTCAGACCAGCCAGCTTTGAAGCAGCCGCAAACACCATTTTTGGTAAAAATAATCCAACTGGAAAACTGCCAGTAACGATTTACAACCATGATGGCAGTGTTTTATATGGATTTGATCACGGGTTAGGATACTAGGCAGGGAATAAACATAGAGGAGGAATACTTTTGAAAAAGTGGCTCACAGGTTTATTGGCTCTCGTTCTACTACTTTCTACTGTTTCTGCAGCGATGGCCAAGAACGATAAAGAGAAAAAGAATAATAAGTTCCGTTTGGGTGTCGAGGTTTTGTTGCAGGATGAAATGGATTTGATTAAAGATAAACGTGTAGGGTTAATTACCAATCCAACAGGAGTCGATCAGAACGTCACGAGTATCGTAGATTTACTCTTCAATAATCCCGATGTGAACCTGACTGCTCTTTACGGTCCTGAGCATGGTGTCCGCGGAAGTGCGCAAGCAGGTGCGTATGTGGAACAATATACGGATGAAAAAACAGGACTTCCTGTTTACAGCCTTTATGGAAAGACAAAAAAGCCGACACCTGAAATGCTAAGCAATGTCGATGTATTGCTATTTGATATCCAAGATGTTGGTACACGTTTCTATACGTACATTTATACGATGGCGTTAGCAATGGAAGCCGCAAAAGAGAACAATATTCCAATTATCGTTCTTGACCGTCCAAATCCAATCAGCGGGACAAAAGTCGAAGGACCTGTACTCGAGGATAAATACTCTTCGTTCATCGGTGAATATCCGATACCTGTCCGCCACGGGATGACTGTAGGGGAATTAGCAAAGCTTTTTAATAGTGAATTTGGTATTGGCGCAGATTTAACGGTAGTAGAAATGGAAGGCTGGAAGCGGAACATGTATTACGATGAAACGCCATTAGAGTGGGTACTTCCATCACCAAACATGCCAACATTAGAAACTGCTGTCGTCTACCAAGGAGCTGCCCTCATTGAAGGAACCAATGTATCAGAGGGACGAGGAACAACCAAGCCATTTGAATTGATTGGGGCACCGTTTATTAATAGCGACAACTTGGCGGCGAAGTTAAACTCTTACAAATTACCTGGTGTCACCTTCCGTGCGGCATCGTTTATACCGACTTTCTCGAAACATGCGAATGTGTTAAGCCATGGTATTCAAATTCATGTTACGGATCGGAATGCTTTTAAGCCGTTTGAAACAGGGTTGTATATCGTAAAAACAATCCATGATATGTATCCAAACGATTTCCAATTTAGAGCACCGAGTGCAGCAGGAATCTCATTCTTTGATAACCTTGTCGGTAATGGCTCTATCCGCGCTGATATTGAAGCGGGCAAGAGTGTTGAGGAAATGAAAGCAGCATGGCAGGCAGGTTTAGATCAATTTAACGAGGTTCGTGAGAAGTATTTATTATATTAATAGGTGTGCAGGGGGCCTTCTTTTTAGGAGGTCTCGTTTTGCTGCAAATTAATAAATGGATTGATTAAAGTAGAAAAATAGCTGAACAAGTCGAAGTTTGTATTTTCAGGGAAATAATAAACTATTGTTGTAGAAATATGATAATATACGGAAACCGGACGGTCATGAAGCGACATAACAAAACCTGTGTGGGGGTTGATCGTGAATAAAATAAAAAGGGCTTTAGATGGCCCTTTAATCAATCATTTAAATATCAAATTCTTTTCGAAGTCCAATTATATAGGAACTGTCTACCCCTAGTAGTTCTGCTAAAATCTTTTCATTCGCATTTGGGTTCTGTTTCAGCAATTTTTTCAGCATTTTCTTTTGAGCTTTGCGGTCTGTTTTCAGCAACATATTTTCTTCTTTAGCCTTCGTATCTGCTTTCAGCACCGAACTTTCTTCTTTAGCTTCCGGCTCCGCTTGCAGCACTGAATTTTCTTCTTTAGCCTCCGGCTCTGCTTGCAGCACTGAATTTTCTTCTTTAGCCTCCGGCTCTGCTTGCAGCACCGAATTTTCTTCTGTAGTGTTCGTCTCTGCTTTCAGCTCTGAACCTTCTTCAGGTTGTGATTCACTTTTTTGGTTGGTTAATAGTGATAATTCCCCGATTAACGAATCAAGTCTTTCTTTGTACTCTCCAAGCAATGTTTCTTGATTTTCAATGGTTGCTTTCATTTCTTCTACTTGTTTATGAAGTTCTACAATTTCCTTTTTGCTGTTTTCTAAACTTACAGCAAATGAAGTAATTATTTGTTCCTTGGTGCCAATTACTTCTCTTAGATTTTGTAACTGCATCTCTTGCTCAGCTACAAGACTGCTTACCCCCCCAATCAAGGATTGATTTTTTTCATTGATAGCTCTCATTTCGGCTATTTGATTTTGAAGTTCTGCTATTTCTTTATTGCTGTTTTCAAGGCTAGCGGTAATTGAAGCAATATCTTCTTTTTTAGTTGCCAATTCGTCTTTTAAACAAGTTTCTCGTTTTAACATGTTAGCCACTAGCTCATTAATACGAGTCGTAAGTGCCTCAAGTTCAGAAAGGTCTTGCTTATGATCACCTTCGGATTCGTTTAAATCATGAATTCCAGTCTCTGCATTAAATGTACTATCTGCCATTCCTTACACTCCCCTTTTGTTTCACTATTTAAGTCTAAAATAATAATCATAGGATCCAGAAAATCTTTCACATACTTATTTTAAAATATGATAGTAAGAGAAAAATGGAATGGACAAGTATCTAAAATTAATGATAAATAATAAAAAATTTTGTTTCAAATCAAAGGTAGGAGCGAATGATTGGATGGATGTTTAATTGATTTCACTCTAACATGACAAAAATGTCACTTTAGATGTTGTTATATCGATGGTTAGCGGAAATTAGCGGGTATAGTATGGTGGTGAAAGAGGACGAAACAATGACTGCAATTATATTTGGATTGAAGGAAAATCCTTGTTAGATTTGAAAAAGAAAGTCTTACGGGAATTACGCCAAAAACGAATGGGATTTATTTTTAAAGATTACAACTTACTGGATACACAAACCGTGAAAGAAAATATACTGCTACCGCTCGCGTTACAAAAAACACCTGTCGAAGTAATGGAGAAGCGCTTAGCGAATTTGATTGAAGAATTAAATATAGAATCAATCTTACATCAATATCCGTCTGAAATTTAGAGTGGTCAAAAGCAGCGCACAGCTGCAGCAAGGGCAATCATTACCAATCCGGCAATCGTTTTTGCTGATGAGCCGACGGGTGCTCTTGATTCAAGGTCTGCTACCCACTTATTAGAACCAATTCAATTGCTCAATAAAACATTTAAAACAACAGTTCTGATGATTACCCACGATCCGTATGCAGGGAGCTACTGCCAACGTGTAATTTTTCTTCGTGATGGAAAAATCGTTAATGAAATGTTTAAAGGAGAACAATAGGAAAAAGAATTCTTTGACAGAATCCTAACCATTCAAAGTGCTATGGGGAGTGACTAGCGATGAACTATCCCGGTGTCCTGATGATGAGCACTTTTTCCTTTGGATTTTCGGAGGCTGAAACTGTTAACTCTCCGCCTTGTTCCGTACGTAATAAAGAGCGTGATCGACATTCACTTCCACAACATCATACTGCCACTCAACGTATCAGCGACAATCCGTCTAATTTTTTCATCGTCCTCAATCATCATTATTCTACATGCAATCCCTCATCATAATAAAAATGGTCATTACATTTATTTTAGCATAACCGTTATTCCGACAATAACAGGCAATTCTTTTTTCAATATCTTGAGTGAAACCTTAATTTAACAAAGACGCAGTAAATATAATCAAATGTTTGATTAAAGTAGAAAAATCAAGAATCTAGTCGAAGAATGTATTTTCGGGGAAATAATCGGCAGTTTTTGCTGAATCATTCACCTATAAAAATATAGTAGATCACGATTAATGAGATATAGCTCACGCGATATGACTTAAGCCTCAGGGTGAAGACCGTATCGTTTTACTATGGTTGAGAACCTCAAGCAAAAAGAAGAGCCACTTTTATTAGAGCTTCTCTAGAAAGAGCTTATAAGTTCTTTTTAGTCTATCGTATCGCTGGGCGATATGGTTAAGCCTTAGGATACTGCTTAACAGCATATCTTTTTACATAAGAAGCTCAGTCAAAAGAAGAGTCTTTTTGATTGTAATTCTTCGGAAAGAAGCTAATCTGTTCATTTTGTCCTTTCGTATCGCCGGGCGATATGCATTTTAAATTAAATTTAGTTAGAGTGTATAACGCCACCCGTTACAGTCAAGTCTCAGGGTGATATATATAAAGTTTATATTGGACACAAAATAGTTTCATTTCTGAAAAATGATTAAGGAAAGGGGTATATCGTCTCTTTATTTGTATCGCTAGGTGATATGGCACTTGCAGATTCATCAATAACCATTCATATTTATGATAAAAAAGGTGGTCAGATATGCGAAATGATATTCAACCGTATGAACGCTCTTTCTCTTCCAAGGAAGTGGCTGAGGAAGCCGGGATTGCAACACCTACTGTTCGGAAGTATGGCCAAATCCTAGAGCGGAATGGCTATGTGTTTTTAAAAGAAGGAGATCGTCGTATTTTTGTTCAATCCGACATTGAAGCGCTTATAGCGTTACGCGATACAGACAAGCCCCTAGACGATACGGCTAAAGAAATTGCCCGGCAACAAAAAGAAAGATTAGAAGGATTTAGTGAAACAGAGATAGCGGTAGCCGATACATATGAGAATTTACCCCAAGACCCCAATCAATTAAAAGAAATATTATCCTATTTAGCCAATGAACTTGCTGCCACACGTGAAATGAATGTCCAAGTGATAAACGATATGACAGATCTTAAAACTACCGTTTCGAGGCTAAAGCAGGATCATCATGATTTAAGTTCTAACATTTCAAATTCAGCACAAAAAACTCAAACTAGGATAGATAAATTATCTGAACAAGAAAAGAGCCATTACGAATCATTGCTGGAACAGGAAAAACAAAAGAGCGAATACTTACAAAAAGAATTACAAAATCTTCGGGAAGAAATGAAAAAAGAGTGGCTTTCACAAAATGACTTTAATAAACGTTTAGAGAAAGCGATTCAAAAACCTAAAGATAAATGGGAGTGGATTTTCTCCATTTTCGGTAAGAAAGGTTCC
>JAPSKD010000016.1 GCA_031177865.1 Bacillus sp. (in: firmicutes)
AGTAAAACAGTATTCTGAGGAAGTCATGTCAACACAGGCAATCACTGAAATGACCTTAGAAAATAATCAAGATATTCAAAACTCGTTTACTATTTCAGACCTTTTTAATGGAACTTATAAAATCAAAGTTTTTTTAACAGCAAAGGAAGAATCAGCAACGGTGGTAACTGATTTATTGGTTGAAAAATCACTATTTACAAAAGCTTCTGGCGTATTCACAGGTCAAATCGATCCACATTCCATTGAGGTGGATATGAAGGGAGAAAAGGTTGCCTTTCAGTTAAAGGATGAAGCGATACAGCAATTACAATCCCTAAAAGAGGGCAGTGTAATTTCATTTGTTTATACAACAAATGAAATCCAAAAGACAATTGAAAAGTTTTTACTAGAATAAAACGATTATAAAAACACGAAAGGTTAGTATATAACATCCAAACTTGCAGCAAAATACCATTATGAAAAAATTAGGAGTTGGCAAGTTTGGGAAAAAAGGGTACGCAAATTCCAGTAAAAGAGACGTTTGAAGAAAATGTTGATTATTTAATAAAAGAATTACGGATAGGAAAAAGTTTTGATGTAATCCATCGTCCTTTGGAATGGGGAGAGCGTAAATTTGCCATGTTCTTAATTGATGGTTTTGCAGCGGCAAATATCTTGCTCTTAATCATGAAGGAGATTGAAAAGCGTAAACCTGAGGATTTTGGTGATAATCCAATTGATAAGCTTTTTAAAACTTTCATTCCTCATGTAGAGGTTAATAAAACTGAGGATTTAGAAGAGGTTATCGCGCAAATCCTTGCTGGACAAACGGCATTGGTCGCAGAGGGCGGGAAAGAGGTTATCCTGATTGATTCCCGTGAATACCCGATTCGATCCCCTCAAGAGCCTGATATTGAGCGTGTTGTCCGGGGACCGCGGGATGGTTTTGTGGAAACAATTGTTTTTAATCTAGCATTAATCAGAAGGCGTGTTCGTGATCGCTCTTTAATCATGGATTATGTTCAGGTAGGAGAACGATCTAAAACAGATATTGCATTGGTTTATATTGATAGTATTGTTGATATGGAACACGTGAAGATGTTAAAAGATAAGCTGGAGAATATCTCGGTTGATGGAATCTCTATGGGGGAGAAAACCATTGAAGAATTTGTCTTTGGCCGAAATTATAATCCATATCCGCTTGTCCGCTACACGGAAAGAGCGGATACCAGTGCCGTTCATTTAATGGAAGGCCATGTCCTGATTGTTGTCGATGGATCACCGAGCGTAATGATCTGTCCATCTACCTATTGGCACCATTTGCAGCATGCCGAGGAATACCGCCAAAAGCCAATAATAGGTGTCTGCTTAAGATGGGCACGATTTATTGCTGTTTTGGCTTCCTTATTTCTCTTACCATTATGGTATACCTATGCTTCCAATGAACAGCTGCTATCCGACCGGTGGAAGTTTATCGGTCTAAAAGAAACTGGTGAAATTGGATTGATATGGCAATTTCTCATTGCGGAAATCGGGATAGAAATTCTGCGGATGGCAGCGATTCATACCCCGAACGCCCTTGCAACAGCACTCGGTATCGTTTCTGCGATTATTATTGGAGATGTGGCCGTACAGGTGGGTATCTTTACTCATGAGGTAGTCCTTTATGTAGCGGTTGCAGCAATCGGAACTTTCGCGACACCAAGTTATGAATTAAGTCTAGCAAACCGATTGTTTCGTGTTTTATTTTTAATTATGGTCGCTTTACTTAAAGTACCGGGTCTCGTCATCGGAATTACATTGTGGATTATTCTGCTTGCAAGAACAAAGAGTATGAATACTCCTTATTTATATCCATTCATCCCGTTTCATCCACAGGATTTTAGGATTATGCTTGCACGAACACCAATACCGATAAAAAATACACGGGCAAGAATACTCAATCCACAAGATGCAACTAGACAAGCACATAAATAGGCCTATCATTAGTCGATGATAGGCTTTCTTTTATGTAGTTTTTTCATGATGACTTTACACCTATGAAGATAAAACTTACTCCAAGAGCAATCCAGACGAATTTCATGATCGATATTTTCTCAACTAAACCTATTAACCCTATGGAGGTGGTTAAAACCAATATAATTGGTCCAATGAGTGCAAGGGATGAGTTAACCATCAGGGCTTTTTCTACCGTATTAAATTTAATCATGAGGATAGCTGCAAATATTTCAATGCTTCCTGATATTAACCGTAAAAAAGCCATTCCGAGTACTACTTTTTCAATAATTATAAACATAATGACCTCCTGGAATTACCATTTCTACCATAAGTATATGATTGGTTTTTCAGGAGAAGGACAGGTTTTTCATTTTCATTTAAAAATAGAAAAAAACACGGTGGGTACCGTGTTTCTTAAATAAGTTTAACACCACTAATCAAAATCATGATCGCCATAATCGTTCTTAATGGTTTGGCTGGGAATTTGGAGGATAAGTTACTTCCAATCAGAACACCTGGGATGGAACCCATTAACAGGTTCATCACCAATAAATAATCAACATTGCCAATTCCGGCATGCATAAATCCAGCTGCGGTGACCAGTAAAAATGCATGTGCAATATCTGTCCCGACGAGCTCTGAAGGGCTCATTCTGTATAGATAAAGCATTGCCAAGGCAAACAAAGAACCCGAACCAATAGACGTCAATCCAACAATAAAGCCCAAGATAATCCCAATACCAATCGTTAAACCACGTTTCTCATGAAGCGGCTTCTTTTGGAGAGAATTCTCCTTTAATTTACCTTTAGCAAACGTTTTAATTAAGGTAGTCAATGCTACTAAAATTAAAACGTAACCTAAAGCATGTTTGATTACTTGTTCTTGGTTATGAAAAAATGAGTCAAACAGATGGAGAATCCCGACAGCACATATTGCACTTGGAATACTGCCAATAGCGAGATATTTCACCAACGTTAGATTGATCGTCTTTTGCCTCCAATGTTGAAAGGATCCAAAAAGCTTGGTGATAGAATTATAAACCAGGTCTGTTCCTACTGCTATGGATGGACTAAACCCTAATAATATTAATATAGGTGTTAACAATGCTGCGCCGCCAACACCGGTCAGGCCAACCATAAATCCGATTAATAGCCCCATTAGAATGATTCCAATACTCATTAGGCCACACACTCCATATTTGTCTAAACTCTTATCAATAAGTTATGAAGTGGTTAAATGCCATGTTACTACTGCCTAGACCCAAATTAAAAGAGGACGGTCAATACCGTCCTCTTATGTTTACCATTATTCCTCGTTTTCTTCTTCTTTTAGCTTTATTTTTTTACAGCCGACATACAAACAGGAAAGAATATCCAGCCCTGGTTTAGCCTTTGCTAATCCTTTTATATATGGGGTGACTAAATCTTTAAAATCGGAGCCCACTTCTTCGTCTTCTAATATTCCGTAAACATACAACTTCTTTTCGTCAAATAAAAAGGCAACGTTTCCTACACCCTTATTTTTTGAATTAACGACATTTAGTACCTGATATTCAGGGGTGATGACTTCAGGTGAAAAATATATTTGCAATTAAATCTTCTCCTTTATATCTTACATATCTTAAGTGAATTGCAATTTTTCAAATAACGAGTCACTTTCATTTTCTTCAGCTGGTTTGGTTTTCGCTACGTGGATCAGAAACATACAAAGCAATGCACAAACTAACGTTAACCCAGCAGTAACTAAAAACATACCTGATCTCGACCATGCCATTAAGGAGCCGAATACAGGGGGACCAATCGCTACCCCTAGGAATCGAACAGAACCGTATAAGGAGGTTACAAAACCCCTTCGGTCTGTTGGAACAGAACCAGTAATAAAACTATTGATACATGGAAGAACAAGGCCTGTTCCAATACTGCTTACTGAAAGGACGGCGAAAAATGGAACTAAATTTTTAAAGAAAATCAGTGATGCAAATGAAGTGGTCATGAGCAATAATCCTAATACGATTAATGTTTTCATCAGCTTCATCTTTTTACCAATTTTACTTCCGGTTATATAGGATGTGGTGGTCATGACGAGAAGAGGAATGGCTAAAATCAATCCTTTCAACACACCATCAATTTTATAATCTTTTTCCAAGATGTCTGAAATGTAAAATAAAATCCCAAAAAGTGTAAATAAGCAGGTAGCTCCTGTTATATAAGCAGCAAATAACCAGCGCCCCTCTGTTTTAAAAACAGAAGCAAGACCATTCACATATTTACCAACTGGAGGGGGTTCCTTTTTGGTTTTCTTTTCCTTAATGAAAAAGATGGTTAATAGCAGGGACATAAGGCAAAAAATCGGAAAGGCGAAAAACGCTGCATACCAAAAGATTAAGGCTAATAGAGAACCGATGATAGGGCTGATAACCTTTCCAAAACCATTGGACGCTTCCACCAAACCTAAAACTTTACTCTGTTGTCCTCCTTTAAATAAATCACCTGTTAAGGCCATGGCAATAGGGGCAGTTCCTGCAGCACCCATACCTTGCATAATCCTGCCTGCAAGGATCCATGTATAAGCATTGTCAAACCAAGCGGAGGCCGCACCCGCTAGAAGTCCACCACTCCCATATAAAATGAGGGCAGGGATAATAATGGCCTTTCGAGAAAACCTGTCGGACAAATAACCTAAGACAGGTATGGATATGGCTGCTGCAATTGAAAATGCAGATATGACTAAACTAACCTGAAATTGTGATATATCGAGTTCTGACTTCATCTTAGGAAGAACTGGAATAAGCATCGAGTTTCCCAAAACAAGTATTAGCGGAATAGAACTAATGGCCAGAATCGTCAAGCCCTTATGTTTTTGCTTTGACAAGGATGTACACCCCTAACTGTGAGAATAGCCTTTTTATTGTTTCAAGTGAAGGCAGAGTTTATGCAAGACAATAGCCTAATTTCTCGGTTTCAAGCCTAATATCTACACATTCACCTAATTTTTGAATAATCTATCCTAGAAAAAAAGAGGAGGCGCTTTTTATATGGATTTTTTAATACTTCCAGAAAGGACGTCAGGAAATAGAACATACGGCTTAACCTCGGTGATTGATTTCGGCACCCCAATCGGTGAATTAAAACATATTCTAGATGATTATGGATATCTCATTGATATAGCCAAGATAGGAATTGGCTCTGCTTATGTGACTCCGAATTTAAAGCGGAAAATAGAACTATATAAGGAGCATCAGATAAAGCCTTATTGTGGGGGAACATTATTTGAAAAATGTTTTTACCAAAATAAGGTGCCTGAATATTTAAGGCATTTACGTAATTTAGGAATTGAATGGATAGAAATTTCCAACGGAACGCTGGATATTCCACTTGAGGAACGCCTCCAACTGATTTCCAACATAAAAAAGGATTTTCATGTCATAGCTGAGGTTGGGTCAAAGGATTCTAATATGGATATGGATATTTTCGAATGGAAGGAAGAAATGAACCTTTTATTACAGGCAGGTTGTGACTATGTGATCACTGAAGGCAGGGATTCAGGCACATCTGGAATTTATGAAAAATCTGGCAGCATTAAATCCAATTTGATACAGGAATTATTAAAGGATATCGATAGCAAGAAAATCATCTTTGAAGCGCCAACACCACAACATCAAATGTACTTTATCAGAGAAGTTGGACCGAACGTTAATTTAGGCAATGTAAGACTTCAGGATGTTTTAGTATTAGAAACACAACGCTGCGGTCTGCGGAGTGAAACCTTTTATGTGGAGGAAGATGAATGCAAATTACTGTGATTAGACACCTTCCAACGGAATGGAATAAAAAAACATGGCTTCAGGGGAAGAAGGATATCGGACTTTCACAGGTTTCGGATGAACTTTCAAAAGGAATCGAGGACAATCGCAAAGTACTTCAAAGGTTAGCACCATTTGACCTTGTTTTAGCAAGTACATTACAAAGAACCCACCAAACAGCGAATCTCTATGGATATGAATACGAAATAGAGGGACTATTGAATGAATTAGATTTTGGACCATTTGAAGGAGTACCGAAGCAGAAGCTGCTAGAAAAATATGGAGAGGTATGGTTCGAGAATCCTAAAGAGTTGGTTTTAGGTGAGAGTATAAAGAATTTAGAGAAACGGATTGTGATGTTTTTAGATAAATATCAAAAATATACAAATATCCTTGCGTTTGGTCATGGCTCTTGGATAAGAGCGATGATTTCATATGCCCAGTACGGCGATATTAACCAGATGAATAAGATTGAAGTGGTTAATAATGCATGCATCACGGTGGACATTGAAACCTAAGGGATTACAAGAAATGGAGGTCCGGGGATTGTCAGAGATGTTAACGAATGATAAATGGGATGAAAAAAAAATTGCATCCTTTTTGGATAGTCAGCCTGATTATTTGGATGTATTAAAGTGGGCTTATCGAGAATATCAAGACGAAATCGTTTATGCCTGCAGCTTCGGTGTAGAGGGTATTGTCCTAATCGATTTAATTTCGAAGGTGAATAAACAGGCAAAAATTATCTTCCTTGATACAGGACTACATTTTCCAGAGACATATGAATTAATTGAAAAAGTTAAGAATCGATACCCATCCTTGCAAATCAACATGATAACACCGAAGAATTCGCTGGAGGACCAAGCAAAATGGTATGGTGATGAATTATGGAAGCATAATCCGAATGTTTGCTGTCATATGAGAAAGGTGGTTCCTTTGCAAGAGGCATTAGCGGATGCAAAGGCATGGATTTCTGGTTTAAGACGAGAACAATCCCCCACAAGGAGCAAAACGGAATACATTAATAAAGATGACAAATTTCAAAAAATCAAAATATGTCCCCTCATCCATTGGTCCTCAGAAGATATCATGACGTATATTCAATTAAATAAGCTGCCTTATAATCCACTGCATGACAAAGGCTACCCAAGTATCGGATGTGCTCCTTGTACAAAACCTGTTTTAAACCAAAAAGATTCTCGCGCGGGCAGATGGGCGGGTCTTTCAAAAACAGAATGCGGACTTCATGGATCATAAAAGGCTTCACGTATAAAGCCGTCTTAATGATTCTGTTGGAATTGGGAGGGAAGAATTATGAGTGAAAGTGTGCCACATGGTGGCAAATTAATCAATCGTATTAACCTTGGTCTTTCTATTGACTTTACACGAAACTATGTATTACTCGATAATTTGGAATTAAGCGATTTGGAGTTAATTGCAAATGGTGCCTATAGCCCTTTGGAAGGATTCATGGGAAAAGCCGATTATGAGTCGGTTGTAAATACTATGAGGCTGGCAAACGGACTTCCATGGTCATTACCGATTACATTAGCGATAGATAAAAATAAAGCCATCGAACTTAAGGTCGGGGAAACGATTAACCTAATAAAAGATGGAATTGTTTATGGTGAAATGAATGTGGAGGAAATCTATATTCCTGATAAAATCTTAGAGGCGGAAATGGTTTATAAAACAACGGACTTGCAGCACCCAGGTGTAAAAAAACTGTTCGCTAGGGATGAACTCTATGTGGCAGGTCCTGTTACGATGGTTAGAAGGATCAATAACAGTGAGTTTGAACGTTTTTATCTAGATCCAATCCAAACAAGGGAGAAATTTAGGAATCTCGGCTGGAAGACAGTAGTGGGGTTCCAAACTAGAAATCCCGTTCACCGAGCACATGAATATATTCAAAAAACAGCATTAGAGACTGTCGATGGTCTTTTCTTAAACCCATTGGTGGGAGAGACAAAGGCAGATGATATCCCAAGTGATATTAGGATGAAAAGCTATCAGGCTTTACTTAAACATTACTATCCAAAAGATCGTGTTTTCTTGTCTGTGTTCCCGGCTGCCATGCGTTATGCAGGACCAAGGGAAGCTATATTTCACGCCATTGTCCGCAAAAACTTCGGATGTACTCATTTTATTGTAGGAAGAGACCATGCTGGAGTAGGAAATTATTATGGAACATATGACGCACAGAAAATATTTAGTGAATTTAACGAAGCAGACTTAGGAATTAAACCTCTATTCTTCGAGAATAGCTTTTACTGCAAAAAGTGCGAAAATATGGCCTCTGAGAAGACCTGTCCGCATGATGCACGGGATCATGTCGTTTTATCCGGTACAAAGGTAAGAGCGATGTTAAAAAATGGTGTGCATCCGCCTAAGGAATTCAGCCGTCCAGAGGTAATTGAAATTCTAATTGAAGGTATGCAGCATGTTTACACAAAGGAAATAAAGGGTGTTGAACATGAAAAATAGTCAAAACATCACATGGCACCACTCGAGTGTAAGCAAAAAAGAACGCCATGACAGGAACGGGCATAAAAGTTGTGTCCTTTGGTTCACGGGTTTATCTGGATCAGGAAAATCTACTTTGGCTAATGCAGTGGATTACGCTTTATTTCAAGACGGATATAGAAGCTATGTGTTAGATGGTGATAATATTCGTCATGGACTAAATAGTGATCTAAGTTTTCGTCCAGCAGACCGAAAAGAAAATATCCGGAGAATTGGGGAAGTGGCAAAGCTATTTGTTGACAGCGGCATAATCGTGTCATCTGCCTTTATTTCTCCATTTCGCGAAGATAGAGAGCTTGTTCGTCAGATGTTCGAGACAGGAGAATTTGTTGAGATTTTTGTGAAATGTCCGATCGAAGTTTGTGAAAATAGGGATCCAAAAGGGTTATATAAAAAAGCAAGAAAGGGAGAAATTCCAGAGTTTACAGGGATTTCTTCACCCTATGAGACGCCTGAACTACCTGAGATAGTCATTGAAACGGATAATATGACCATTGCTCAATCGGTTGAAATCATAAAAAAATACCTAAAAGATAAGAAGATTCTATAAGGGATCTTCTTATCTTTTTCGCCAATTTGCCGTTAAAAACCTTATCCTATGAATTTTTAAATCATAGATATAATCAATAATATTGGTAGAAAAAAATTGGCAAATAATCGCATATAAAACGATGTTATAATCGATGACCACAGCGGTTAATAAAAAGATAATAAGGTTAATTCCCATCATTACTTTTCCAGGGCTCCACTGTTTGTAGTTGGCAATCATTAGAGAGGGAATGACCATCCCTCCACTGGAGGCACCTGCACGAATCAGTAAGCCGACTCCAAAGCCAAAAACAATACTTCCAGCCACAATACAGATGAAAATATTAATGTGTGGGTGAGGATAGTGAGCGGTTATGTAACCTACCGTCATAGCGGTAATGGCGACCGAGATAATTGTGCGAAAGGTCCAGGTAAATCCGAAATAGGGGAGAGCAAATAATAAAAAGACAACATTTGCCAGCCATAAGGAAAACCCAAGTGATAGATGGAAAAAATGATTGATTAGGATGGCGAGACCAGCACCGCCGCCAGATGGGATGGAATGTGGAAATAAAAATACAGACATCGCAATACCCTGCAGGGTTGCTCCGAATACTAAACAAAAATAAGTCAGCAATGTTTTTTTCATAACTAGTAGAAATGGATCCTCAAATGTATAGTCGTGATCTCCACATTCATTCCCCCTCTTTGGACTACCTCTCCTTGTCCATTTTATGAGAAAAGAAAAAGGAATATGTTGAATTAATTTATACAATAAAAAAAGTGCACGCACTAGCGTACACTTTCATTTTTATAGCGGAATTTACATTACGCAACTTTCCATCCAGTAATATCATCTTCAAGTGGCATATTATTTGCTCGTGCTTTTTTAGCAGCACGGAAGAATAACCCAATAAGTACAGCAGCACCAATGAAGCCTCCGATCCATGAAGTAGTCATGGATAAGCCAAAACCGATTGGTGCATTTAAGATATAGGTTATGACCATCACCAACATGAAAGAGCCCGGTACAAGTGCTGTAAAGTAGTTTTTCTTAGCAATATACAAGTACATGGCACCGACAAAGAGTGCAATCACAGCTGTTGCTTGGTTGGCCCAGCTGAAGTATCTCCATAAAAGGTTAAAGTCAATTTGAGTAAGCACAGATGAAATCACGAATAATGGGACTGCAATCCATAAACGGCTTGAAAATTTCTTTTGGGCGATGTTTAGGTATTCAGCAATAATCATTCGTGCACTACGGAAAGCTGTATCCCCAGAGGTAATCGGCAGGACAACTACTCCAAGAACCGCTAACGTTCCACCAATGGCTCCAAGAAGAGCAGTAGAGGCTTGGCTGACAACGGCACCAGGACCGCCTGCTGCTAAAATATCATTCAATCCATTGTAACCATTGAACAAGCTCATGCCTGCAGCTGCCCAAATCATCGCGATAACACCTTCTGTAATCATCATGCCATAGAAAATTTTTCTGCCTTGTTTTTCATTTTGAGTGGTACGTGAAATAATCGGTGTTTGTGTCGCATGGAATCCAGAAAGAGCTCCACAGGAAATCGTGAAAAATAATAATGGTAAAATAGGAGCATTAGCCGGATGAAAATTCGTTAATGATAATTCAGGAATCGGTGCACCCGTAACGACCATTCCAATTCCTACACCTAATGCACTGATTAAAAGCAATGCTCCAAAATACGGATAAAGGCGACCAATAATTTTATCAACCGGAAGTAATGTAGCCGCAATATAATAAATGAAAATAGCTGTAATAATAATTCCTAATGCAATTTTTCCATCCATTAACACGTGAAGCAGACTTGCTGGTGTAGAAACAAATACCGTACCTACTAATAATAGAAGCAGAACAGCAAAGGCATTCACCACGTGCTTCATCACTTTTCCTAAAAACTTACTTGCCAGTTCCGGTAAATGAGCACCGCGGTTACGGATAGATATCATTCCTGTTAAATAGTCATGCACTGCTCCTGCAAAAATACAGCCAATAACAATCCAGATAAAGGCGACTGGTCCGTATAGTGCTCCCATAATGGGACCAAAAACTGGACCCGTTCCGGCAATATTTAAGAGCTGAATTAAGGAATTCTTTGACGTGCTCATTGGCACATAGTCAACGCCATCGTTATTAACATAGGCAGGTGTTGCGCGATCTTCCTTCACGCCAAACATTTTCTCAATGAATTTTCCATAAGTAAAATAACCAATAATTAAAAGTGCAATCCCAGCCAAAAAAGTATACAAATTCTTCTCCCCCTTTGATAAAAATGAATACGGTTTCATTAATTAGTTTAAAAGAGTTAGAGGTAGAATAGAGCATTTTTCGATTGAAAGGTAGAATATTAACAATATCATGCTCGTTATAGGAATTAAGATGCAACAAATTTAGAATAATTAAATTTCCAAACGTGACCTCAATCCTTTTACGTAATTCCTGCTAACGGATAGTGATTCTTTCCTACCTTCGATTTCCAACTGATAGGCACCGTTAAACCAGGGAGACAACCTGTTAACATACTCCAAATTTACTAGAAAGCTTTTATGAATTCTAAAAAATCCAAAGTTTAGTAGTCTGCTTTCCAAATCCTTAAGAGGTGTTTTTGTTTCGAATTCACCACTTTTAGTTATGAGTTTAGTGACTTTATCGTCTCTGACGATATAAAGAATTTCTTTTGGTTCAAGATAAATGATTTCACCATCAACTTCGAGGGCAAGTTTTGCAGGAGGTTTTCCTATATCCTGTTCGACAGAAGAGATAAACTTCTTCTCGAGGCGGTTAATCGTCTCCTGTAATTGTTCTTCATCATAGGGCTTTAGGAGATAATCAATCGCGTTATATCGGAATGCTTCAGCAGCAAATTGCGGATAGGCGGTTGCAAAGACAACCAGTGGTGCCTTTTTTAGTTCCAAGAGTGCTTTAGCTGCTTTCATTCCATTCATTTTAGGCATCTCTACGTCCAAAAAAACCACATCAGGTTGAAGTTGAATGGCACTCAAGATAGCTGATTCACCTGATTCAGCTTCACCAACAATTTTAATAGCTGGAAAAGTACCTAATAAATGTTTTAATTCATCACGGCTGTATGGTTCATCATCAACAATTAGTGTTCGAATGGATGTTTCCATTTAACTTACCTCCGTATATGGGACAGAAAAACCAATTTCGGTCCCTTTATTTGACTCACTCTTAATTTGTAGTCGTGAACGATCGCCATACATGATGGTTAGCCTGCGGTTAACATTGTAAAGCGCCACTCCGTTTCCTGTTTCTGAAAGAATAGGAGATTTGCAAATTTGTTTGGCACGGTCATTACTCATTCCAATCCCATTATCTTCTACTTTTACATATGTAGTCTGATATTGTTTATGAATACTGATTTTTACAATGCCGTCCCTTTCCGTATCCTTCATTCCATGTTTAATCGCATTTTCCACGATTGGCTGGAGCGTGAGAGGGGGGATCGTTTCTAATAGCGCACCTTCCTCGATATCATAAATTACTTTCAATTTGTCTTCAAATCTAGCTTCTTCGATAGCCAAATAGGCCTTTACATGCCTTAACTCTTGCTCCAAGGTGGTCACGCTTTGAGTGGTAACAGATAGGTTCTGACGCAAGAAATGCGACAAAGAGACAAGCAGTTTTCGTGCTTTGCCAGGGTCAACTCGAACAAGAGAGAGAATGGTATTTAGCGTATTAAACAGGAAATGAGGGCTGATTTGGGCTTGAAGTGCCTTGATCTCTGCTTCCCTTGCGAGTTGGTAGGACTTGTCAGCATCCGCTAGTTCCAGCTGGTTACCTAATAGTGAACTAAGACCTGTTATAAGTTCTATCGTGACGGGTGTTATTTCTTTTTCAGAACGGAAATAGAACTTTAACGTTCCAATCGTTTCCCCTCGCTGTTTTAATGGTGCGATAACCGCTGCGCCAAGAGGGCAGCCCTTTTCCCGGCAATGAATGGATTCTTGGTTGGCTACTACTATCTCACCCTTTTTGATAGCCTCCACTGTAATTTCGGTTTGAATGGGGCTTTCAGAGCGATGATGGTCATGTCCAAGTCCAACGTGGGCTAATATATCTGACAGATTGGTCATTGCGACAGCTCTCGTATTCATTTCATTATGGAGAATTTGGCAAACTACTTTTGCGGAATGGGTAGTAAGTCCGTTTCTTAGATAAGATAGGGTCTTTTCCGCGATTCTCAATGTTTTTTGGGCCTGCATCGCTCCTGCTTTTTCTTCTTCATTTATGACACTTTTGATAATAAGAAGAAATAGCGCACAGCCTAATCCATTTGCGAGGATCATCGGCAAACCAATAATCTCCACCAATGTCCTTGCCTTTTCGAAGGGGGAGGCAAGGAGGAGAATAACAACCATTTGCAATGATTCTGCAAGAGCACCAATGAAAAAAGCAGACCTTAGTTTGACAATTTTATTTTTTCGATAGAAGATTCCTGCCAGGATTCCCGCGATGATGGTTGCTAAACCACAGGATAGTCCGGTAAATCCCCCTAGTGTATAGCGGTGAATTCCTGCAATTAATCCTGCACCAAGTCCGACTTTATATCCGCCAAGGAGACCAGCTAATACAACTCCTATTACACGGGAATTGGCAATCGCTTCATCGGCATTTAAATCTGAAGTCCAACGGTTTATTTCCAGGCTGTCAGTATTTAGAGTTAATCCAGAATAGGTTCCAATGATCCCGAAAAAACCAAAGAAAAGGATAGCAGTCAATTGCTGCTTTCGATTCAATCTCTCCTGATAAATCATATCTCGAAAGAACGGAAATCGCGTTAAAATAAACGCAATCATCACAAGAATGCCCAACCGTTCCACCATGGTAATCAATAAATTCAACATGGCAATCCCCCTTTTTTAGGTGCCTGTCACCCAATCTATAGTACATTTTTTATTATACCAGTATTAGGAATATTCGGAATAGTATTTCTGTTGTTAGGCTTTGATGGCTGTGAAAAATCAGCTGGTTTTAGAACGAGCAGTGGATACGAGCAAAATATGATTTGATTGAGAAGTACGGAATCAAAGGTACTGGAAATTGGGGAGTGGATCAGGAAAAACCTGATTTCTGGAAAACTTTCTCGAGTTGGATTACACTACCTGAAGAGGGCTCAATTGTTGCGGATCACTCATAAAAGAATAGGCACCATTCCAAAGGGAATGATGCCTACCTTAGTTAGCCGAAATCGGTGAATTAATTTTATTTTTGTGAAAGAATATTCATTTAATTTAAAAAATGGTAAACTAGAAAAATATATTTGTATGAAAGGTGAGGCTTAGGGAAATGATAAAAGCAATTTTTTTCGACTTAGATGATACACTGCTTTGGGATCAAAAAAGTATTAAGGAAGCATTTGCTGCGACTTGTAAAGTAGCGGAGGAACGCTACGGTGTAGATGCCAATGAACTAGAAGAAGCTGTTCGTGAGGCTGCAAGAAATCTATACTCCTCCTATGAGACCTATTCATTTACACAAATGATTGGAATCAATCCGTTTGAAGGTTTATGGGGGGATTTTTTAGATGATCAGGATGATTTTCGGAAAATGAAAGAAATCGCCCCTGACTATCGAAAAGAAGCTTGGACGGCAGGGTTGAAGGAATTGGGAGTAGATGACCCTGAATTTGGATATGAGTTAGCAGAAAGGTTTCCTCAGGAGCGCAGGAACTTACCGTTTGTATATGAGGAAACGTTTAATATTCTAGATTCATTAAAAGGGAAGTACCAATTGCTTCTTTTGACAAATGGATCCCCCGACCTGCAGAATACGAAACTATCGATTACACCAGAGCTTGTTCCTTATTTTGACCAGATTGTCATCTCAGGTGCGTTCGGAAGAGGGAAGCCAGATTCGTCGATATTTGAGCATGCGTTGTCACTGATGGGATTAGAGAAGGATGAAGTCCTAATGGTAGGGGATAACTTAATGACGGATATTCTAGGTGCGAACACGGTAGGAATTAAATCCGTTTGGATCAATCGCCACGATAAAGAAAGAAATGAAGTTGTTCCAACCTATGAAATAAAACACCTAGAAGAGCTTTTTCCGTTATTAGATGAGTTAAACAAGAAATAAGAATAATAAAGGCTGTTCAAAAGTCTGCGAGACTTTCGGACAGCCTTAACTTATTTTATAAATTGAATTGTGATTGTGCCCGAAAAAATAGGTGGACTTTGATTACGGTAACAATAATGCATGGATTGTGACCGAAAAAATGGGGGGCGTCTGATTATGGTAACAATCAGGCAAGAATTGTGACCGAAAAATTAGAGAGCGACCGATTACGGTAACAATCAGGCAAGAATTGTGACCGAAAAATTAGAGAGCGACCGATTTTGGTAACAATCAGGCAAGAATTGTGACCGGAAAATCAGAAAGCGACCGATTACGGTAACAATCCTATATCACGACAGATAATCTATTTAAAATCGTCCCATCTTTAGCAGCTTTAATAAGTGGACGAACATCTTCTTTTAGTTGAAATTTATATAAAACATTATCCAAGTAAACTTGAATACCGATATCGCAGATTGTACTGACACATCAGGGGAGTTTGCAGAAATCTCAGCGAAAATATACAGCAAATGTTGAAGGAGTTTTCCTAAATTCCCATCGAATTCAGTATACATACTGAATCTCTTTTCAAGATTTTCCACCTTGCTAATGTCATCCAAATAATCATATGGATACAAAATCGTAATATGATTATTGCCTATTTCTACGAGTCTGTTACCAAAGTGCTCTTTGTTTAACAAGCCAACACGGAACTTACTTTTATCTCCTAGCCTTCCCACCCAGGAACAGGTAATGAAGGTAGAATCAAAATGATCTTTCAGGTATTCATGTTTATGTTTTTCTTGTTCCAGTGTTTTCTCAAATAATTTTCTATGATTGGAACGGTGGTATGTTTCATTTTTTCTAATTTTTTATTAAATTTGAAGATATAATCAAATACACCTACGCCAATTGCCTACCCCATATATGGAAGTGATACCAGCTTCTCATAACTGTCATCCCAACCCATTTCCTTCATCTTACCATAGGTATACGAGTATCCGTCGTTATACTAGAGAAGCAATCTGAAACATAGCCAATAACAACGCTCATCATACCATCTCCCTTTGGTGTTACATTTTCTTAATCCCATTATCTCGGTCGGGAGTTAGAGGTTGATGAAAAAATTATTAGAAATTAATGAGAATTCCTGTAACTACTTTAAACTTGTTTGGACTTACGGTCGCTATAGTTTCCAAAGAAAGGATGAAAACCATGTTAGTCTTTGTTACAGAATGATGGAATGCTGCCTGTTTTCTTGACTATAATCAAAACACTACTCGATTGAAGGAATATGTTTCGGAGGGATCTTCGATCTTTATTTTTAAGGATGTGTTAATGCGTAATCTTTAATATTAGCACTCTGTTGATTGGAGCGGAAGGCACGAAGACTCCTGCGGGAGGACGGGTCCGGGGAGACCCCGCAGGCGCTTAAGCGCTGAGGAGGCTCCCCGGACCGCCCGCGGAAAGCGAAGTGCCTGGAGCGGAAATCAACAGACCAATTTAACACAGCCATTTTAAAAAAGGGGAGTGGATATTGTGCTAGATAGTAAACGGGAAGTCCAGGTCTTTCTGAAAATTTTCGAAGCATTTGCCAATTGGGATGGAGAAAAACATTTTCTCACAATGGAAACAGACAATCCTAAAGGAATCCTGACAATAATGAAATCACCTGGCGGAGCTTTTTATTATCATCGGAAAAATGAATTGTATTGGGACATAAAAGAAATAAAGGTGGAGACAGACATGTTAACGGAAATCATTTGGACATTCAGGCAGGCTGTTAATAAATCAATTAATGAAATAGCTGTGTAAATTGAACCAATACCATAAATAATTTCCTCCTATACTGGAAATATTATGCTTGAACCTAATAGGAGGAAATTTTATGGATAAAAACCTCGATCATATCAAGTTAACGGCAGCTGAATTGTCCTATCTTTGGACAAGCTATCTTGCTGACAGTATGTCTGTCTGCGTTTTGAAGTATTTTCTAGTACATATCGATGACAATGACATTAAATCCCTTACCACTTATGCATTAGAATTATCTCAAAAACACGTTGAGTTGATTCGTGGGATATTTACAAAGGAACAAATTCAGATTCCACAAGGGTTTACCGAACAAGATGTTGATTTATTAGCTAAACGGTTATTCTCAGATATTTTTTACCTAAGGTATATTCGCAACATGTCTAAAGGCGGATTAGTTACCTATGGAAGAGTCTTACAAAACGTCTATCGCAATGATATTCGTTCTTTTTATTCTCAATGTTTAACAGAAACCCTGAATTTAGATGAAAAGGCAACGATGATTTTATTAGAAAAAGGGCTGGCCATGCGCCCACCTGTTATACCTTATCCACAAAAATTAGAGTTTGTCCACAAACAATCCTTTATCTTAGAAGGGTTAGGAAGAAGGGAAGCACTTACGGGAACAGAAGTTACCAATCTCTATGCAAACGTTCTGACCAATCGGTTTGGTGTCGCAATCACAACCGCTTTTAGCCAAGTGGCCAAGTCCAAAAAGGTCCGAAAATATTTTTTAAGAGGTAAAGATGTATCCTTGAAGCATATCAAAGTCTTAAGCAGCTATTTAGAAATGGATTCGCTAGCATTTCCGATGGCATTTGAACATGAAGTGACAGATTCCACTGAATCCCCGTTTTCTGATAAATTAATGATGTTTCACTTTAACCTGATGATAATTGCAGGGGTAGGTAACTATGGGATCGCGATTTCGGAAAGTCAGAGAACAGATTTAGTTGTTGATTATTCCCGGTTTAATGTGGAGGTTCTGAAACTATCCGAGGATGGAGCCAATCTTATGATCCAGAACGAATGGTTAGAACAGCCGCCATTAGCAGCAAATCGAAGAGATTTGGCAAAAAATTAGAGTTGAATTAACTATAAAAAGCTTTTATAAGATTTCGTTTCTAAAACATAAAAGAAGGCATGCCGACTACGGGCATGCCTTCTTTATCTATAATTATCCGCGTCTTCCGCCTCTGCCGCCACGTTTTGTTTCGGTGTTGCGTTTTAAGCTGGATAAGTTTTCTTCACTAGCTTTTAAGAATTTAGCCATTTTATCTTCAAAGTTCTCTTTTGGCTTAAAATTGCCGCCTTTTGAACGGAAGTCTTTTGATTGCCTATTATCTCTTCCTTGGCGTTGTGGACGCTGGGAATAAGAAGAAGTTTGACCTTCTGGCTTATCAATAGCTTTTTTAATAGACAAGGCAGTTTTACCGTCTTTCTCACTAATTACCTTAACTTCAACTTGATCTCCTACTTTTAGATGATCATTTACGTCTTTAACATAGCTATCAGCTACTTCACTGATGTGCACAAGACCAGTTGTGCCACCTGGTAATTCTACGAACGCTCCAAAATTAGTAATACCCGTTACTTTACCTTGTACTTTGCTGCCTACTTCGATCGACAAAAAGAGTTCCCCCTAAATAATGTTTTCAACACTTAATTATACACGGTAAGTCATACAATATCAAGCTGTTATCTGTCTTGATTTATTCCATTAAAAATCTATCCGAAAAATTGTTATTCTATTATTCCCTATTAAGAAAACTACTCATTGTGTTAAAGTGAAGAAACTGAGTACTTGCGCCAGTAAAAATGAAAAAGGTCCAATGACAGGATAACCATCCTATCAACTGGACCTTTTTTTAGTAATCGGTGACAATTCGATTTCGATCAAGGAAAGCTTCTATAACTTCACTCACTTGAAAGGAGACCTGTGGCGAATCATAATTTTCAAAGACATGCTCACATTCATTTTTATAAGCCATAATTTCATCATAGTGCGCCAAGTGCCTTTGGATATCTTCTTCTTTATCCTTTCGAGCCTGATGTCTTGAAATAACCGTGTCACGGTCAGCAAAAATGAAAAAGCGCATCACTTTGTCACCATACATGCTTTTCAATTTTTCAGTACCTTCTGGATTTAACGTTAAATAGACTAGATTATGATTTTCAAAAGCCTTCACGATATCTTCTTCGCGGATTCCGTAATGAATTCCATCGATATCCACGCTTTCAAGAAATTCTTGGTTGTCTTTCAGTTCGTTGAATTTTTCTTCCGAAACAAAATGGTAGTCTACGCCATCTTGCTCGTAATGACGGGGAGGACGAGTCGTGTAAGAGAGGACAGTTTCCATATCAAACGCGGTCGCGACCATCTTGGCAATCGTTTTTCTCCCAGAGCCATCGGGTCCAGTGTAAATGAAAAGCTTTTCCTTATCTTTAATTTTATACATAGATTACCTCCTAAAAAAAATTTTTTAGTAAATAAAAAAAGAGATCCAATGATGTATGAAGTTTCGGAGTGAGTGATCCGTATTATCCTTGAAGCAGGATAGTATCATTATAACAGATGCTGACGAAAATTTGGACTTTTCTGTTTTTTAATTCTATTAGTCCACTAAACACGATGACAGCTTCTAAATCTACTGTACATTTTCTCTTTAATGTTGTAAAGCTGTTGTGCATTTCAAGTATAATGAACATATTCAGATTTTGCATATGATATTTCTCTTAGAGAAATCCTATATAGAAGTTGGATAATAATAAAAAATGAGGTTGCAGCATGAGTGAAAAAAAGTTTGAGGATTATTCGTTAAGCGAGGAAATTAGAAGGGCGCTTGGGGTGCTAAAATACGAAAGTCCCACAGAAGTCCAAACACAAGTCATACCCAAGGCACTAGAGAATCAGGATTTGGTTGTAAAATCACAAACAGGCAGCGGCAAGACAGCTTCCTTTGCGATACCGATTTGCGAGAAGATGGAGTGGGAGGAGAAAAAACCTCAGACATTAATCCTTACACCGACTCGTGAGCTGGCTGTCCAGGTTCGTGAAGATGTAACGAATATTGGCCGTTTTAAACGAATTAAAGCGATGGCCATTTATGGAAAGGAACCTTTCTCCAAACAAAAAGAAGAATTGAAGCAAAAAACGCATGTAGTCGTCGGTACTCCTGGTCGAACCATGGATCACATTGAAAGAGGAACACTCGAATTAGATAAAATCAAATATTTAATCATCGATGAAGCGGACGAAATGTTAAATATGGGCTTTATTGACGAAGTTGAAGCCATCATTAAAGAACTTCCTGAAGCCCGTGTAACGATGGTCTTTTCAGCGACCCTGCCAAAGGATGTTGAAAACCTCTGCCATCAATATATGAAAGATCCGATTCATATTGAAATCGCTGCTACAGGTGTTACAACGAATACGATTGAACATAGTGTCATCGAAGTGAAGGATGAAGATAAGATTTCTCTGTTGAAGGATGTAACAGTGGTTGAAAATCCAGATAGCTGTATCATATTTTGCCGAACAAAAGAAAATGTAGAGAATGTCTATAATGAATTGGAAAAAGCCAATTATTCCTGTGAAAGATTACATGGCGGGCTGGAACAAGAGGACCGGTTTGCTGTGATGGATGGATTTAAATTGGGGAATTTTCGCTATTTAGTGGCAACGGATGTGGCTGCAAGGGGAATCGATATTGATAATGTGACGCTGATTATTAATTACGATGTTCCGATGGAAAAAGAGAGCTACGTTCACCGGACAGGAAGAACAGGCAGGGCCGGAAATCAAGGAAAAGCAATTACCTTCGCAACACCGTATGAAGGAAAATTCTTAAAAGCAATTGAACGGTATATTGGCTTCGAAATTCCTGCAATGGACGCTCCGACCCAGGATCAGGTTACGAGAGGAAAAGCAGCATTTGAAGAAAAGCTTAGCGGGCGAAGAGTAGTTAGAAATAATAAGACGGCTCGAATTAACAAGGATATTACCAAGCTCCACTTTAGCGGCGGAAAAAAGAAGAAGCTGCGCGCAGTGGACTTTGTTGGGACCATTTCCAATATTCCTGGGGTTTCAGCCGATGACATTGGCATCATCACCATCCAGGACAACTTAACCTATGTTGACATTCTTAACGGCAAAGGCTCATTAGTGATGCAAGCCATGGAACACACAACAGTCAAGGGTAAGAAGCTGAAAGTGAGTAAGGCTTTAAAGTAATTAATCACTGGGACGATTAAATCGTCCCTATTTTTATCATAGGCTGTGTTAAAGGTAAATTTTGATTTTAGAACCTGTTGATTTGTGCGGAAGGTGCGAGACTCCTGCAGGAGGACGGGAAAGGGGAGACCCCGCTTATCTCTTAGCGCCGAGGAGGCTTCCCGAACCGCCTGCAGAAAGCGAAGCACCTGGTGCCAGGCAAAGACCGCCTGTCACTGCGGTGATTACGGGGAAGAAGCTTTCCTTAGTGGAGCACAAATCAACAGCCAAATTTAACACAGCCTTATCATAAAAGAGGAGAAGTGCTACCAAATGAAGTATTTTAAATCACAAATGAAACAATTAGTAAAAGAAAATAAAGAATTGCAGGCACATTTAAAAGAGTTGATTAACGAACATGATCTTGAGAAAAATTTTGCTCTAAAGGCTTTGTATCATTCAGAAGTAGCAGACGGCGGGAGATATCAGACAGCTTATCAAGCTCTCGACGTGCCAAAAGAGTAGGTTTACTACAAGGAGAGGGGAAGGAAATGAATATAAAGAATATATTACTAGTCAGTCCAATGTATAGAGAACTTCAAGCATTAATAGAAAAGGAAGCCCCACATAAGTCTTTCCGCTTTATGCCGGAGGAAGAGCTATCACAGGAAGATTTAAGCTGGGCAGACGCACTGGTATCATTTAATCTAAAAGCAGAATATGATTACAGTTCTGTAAAATGGGTTCACTCGTTGGGCGCAGGTGTTGATCGTTTTTTACATAAGAAGGATTGGAATCAAGAGATACTCTTAACAAGAACGATTTGTTCTTTTGGACGAAGGATTGCAGAATATTGCTTAAGTTACATCCTGAAAGATTTACAGCTTCATGACCGATTTCAGGAGCAACAGCAGCAAAGAAATTGGGTTCAGTCTACACCGAAATTATTAGGAGAACAAAAAGTTCTTGCATATGGGACAGGTGAAATCGGTCAAATGATTGCGCAAGTTTTTTGCGGATTAGGGGTAGACGTGTACGGGGTATCTTTAAGCGGGAAGAAAAAAACAGGTTTTAATGAGGTTATGACGATTGATTCTCATTTTTCTATATTAAATGAAATGAATTATGTGATTAATACATTGCCTTTGACGGAAAGAACAGAGAAATTATTTAATGGTTCTATCTTTAATCAGCTTTCTAATGCAGGATTTATTAATGTGGGGAGAGGTGCTTCAGTAGACGAAGCAGCCTTACTACAGGCATTGACTGAAAACACAGTCAGATTTGCTGTACTTGATGTATTCGAACAAGAGCCGCTTCCGGAAAGCAATCCGTTATGGAATCATCCAAGGCTTCAAATAACTCCACATATCTCTGCCGTTACGACCCCAAGTGAGGGGGCTGCTTGTTTTCTCGATACACTTAAGAACATTGACGAAAACAGGCCGCTTACCAATAGAGTTGATACAAACAAAGGTTATTAATATAGATTCAATCAAAACCCTACATAAGGGTTTTTTTGGGTTTTCTACAGACTTCACTATGATAACGCTTTAAAATTGTAAAGAAATGTTCACATGTGAAATCGTGAAAATGAGGTAAAATGAACGTATGTCATACTTATGTGAAATAATTCACAAATTGTAAGTTATTTTGTTTTAATAATAACAGGGGTGAATCACCATGGGAGAACTATCAATAAGTGCTTTACTGATAAGATTTATTTTAGGAGGAGGTGCTGTAGTAGTTTCAACACTTGTTGCAAGGAATTTAGGTGAAAAGGCTGGTGGAATCTTTGCAGCATTTCCTGCTGTGTATTTAGCGGCTTTATTGACAGTTGGTTTGGACTTCAGTGGTGATGAATTAGTAGCCCATTCGATTATTTTATCAAAAGGTGCCATAGTCGGCATGGGAATTAATATTATGGTTGCCATTCTTGCGGGGTATCTTTTGCCAAGGCAAGGTTGGAAACGCAGTCTTCTACAGGCTATGGGATTTTGGTTGGTTGTATCAATGGCTGTTGTGATGATTACAACATATTCATGAGGGAAGGGTGCTATTTATGTATAAAGATTTACTGATCCGCTTTATTCTTGGGGGGGCAGCCGTAATGGTAAGCTATTTGATAACGGTCATTTCTCCTTGGAAAATCTTAGCTGGAATCTTTGCAGCATTCCCAGCCGTGATGATTACAGCGGTATTAATGGTGGGGATTGCTTCAGGTTCAAAGAATGCAGCGAAGATTGCAAATGGATCGGTTTTTGGAATGATTGGCGGTGTGGTTTGCGTGGCAACGGTATGGACCATATTGCAAGTCAGCCGCAACTGGACGTTAAGTATTGTACTTGGGCTCCTGTTCTGGCTGGGCAGTTCCATCGTTATTTCCACATTTAAAGACAAGTTTAAAAATAGTAGAGGAAATACATTTAGAGCAAAATTACTAATTAGACATAAATAAAAACAAAACAAGACGGCAGTTAGCCGCCTTGTTTCATGTTAGATATTGTGTATAACTATAAAATGATTATTCCTCTGTATTTTCAGTACCTTCCTCAGTACCTTCCTCAGTACCTTCTTCGTTTTGTTCTGTTTCTTCTGTGTCATCATTTCCAGCATCAGCACAACCAGTGGCAACTCCAAGTAACATAAATACTGACATCGTAGCAACTAACCAAGTCTTGAAACTTTTCATCTCAAAATTCCTCCTTGAATGCTTACAATTTGTACTACAGGATTATCATACAAGCTTTTGAAAGGAAAAAGATTCAATTTGCCATTTCTTAACATTCATTAACCTCTTCTTTAAAAAACCTCAAACAAATTGAAGTAAAATTTACAAATAATTTAAAATACTTGTTTCGCATTTCCAATTAGGTTGGATAATATAGGAAAATAGTAATAGTCATGGTAAACAAATGATTGACCGTTTTTAATAATTTTGTTACTCTATACTTAACTTTTTTTCTTATCATGAAACTTTTTTGAAACCAAACATTTTGATGAAAATACATTAATATATAGAAAATTTAATAACAGTAGAAGGTGGGTAAAATGAACTTACGAGCAGATGTTTGTATCGTTGGCGGCGGACCTGCAGGGACATTACTCGGCCATTTATTAGCTAAAAACGGTGTATCAACTTTCATAATAGAACGATCTGCTGGAGTGAATAGGCAATTCAGAGGTGAGCATATTAATGCCGAAACAGAAGCCATCTTAAAAGAGCATAAATTATTTGAGAAAATAGAAGAGCTCGGTATCCTTAAAATGAAAAAAGTAGAATACTATTCTGGAAGAAATATGGTGAATAGTATTTCACCAGGCGTCCATGAGGATCACGTTGGAATCCATGTTCCACAAGCACATTTATTAAGTGCCATCATTCAAGAGTCAGAGCACAATAACCATTTCCAACTATTATTTAATACAACGGTAAAAGAATTAATCCAAGATGAACAGGGAATCTATTCAGGTGTAAGAGCAATCCAGAACGGAGAAGAAATTACAATCTCAAGCAAAGTGACAATAGGTGCAGATGGTCGTTATTCAACTGTAAGGAAGCTAGCAAAGATACCGACAATTGAAATGACACACGGATATGATGTCTTATGGGCAAAAATTCGAGCTCCCAAAGGCTGGGAACCGACAACAAGAATGGTGTTGGTTAATGGTCATCAGCTGGCGTTGTTTTCGCAAACGGGAGGATTCATTCAAATAGGCTGGAACATTCCAGAGGGATCTTTTCCTGCTTTAAGGAAAGGTTCAATACAGCCTTTTCTAGAACCATTGATTGAAAGTTTTCCAGAGCTAGGAGATAGTGTGAACGAACACCTTCAATCTTGGAGCGACTTTGTTTGTCTAAAGGTACAAAGCTCGCGCTGTGAAACATGGGTAGAAGACGGATTAATCCTCATTGGAGACGCCGCTCATACCATGACACCAACAGGTGCAATCGGAATAAATTGTGGAATGAAAGACGCACATATCCTAGCACCAATACTAACCAAAGCACTAATGGAAAATAATATACGTTCTGAGCATTTGAAAATATTTGAAATGAACAGAAGAAACGAAATCAAATCACAACAAATCATGCAAGTAAAACAAGAAACAACCTTTTACATGAAATTTGTAGGGTGATGGCAGTAACGGTGACAGGCACCAAATATACAAAAATCGCTGCTTATGCAGCGATTTTTGTATATTTGGTGCACTTTTTATCTGTGTAGAGTTAGTAGGATTGCAGTAAATGGGAAATTATAAGTTTAACCAGTATAAAGGGGTTTTGTACTATGAATTTGAAGTTTCAGGTTACACGTGTGTTTGTTATGAGTTTGTTTTCGCTATTGCTTTTTAGCTTAGTGGCGATTTTGATCAGGGCTGATAAATTGGTTGATTTTGATCATGCAGTTATTGAGGCTGTTCAATCGCAAGAAGCGCCTTATATTACATCTATTATGAAGTTTTTTACAGAAATTGGTTCAACTAAAATCGTCGTGTTCATATGCCTTTTCATTATCTTTTTTTTATATAAGGTCCTGCACCATCGAATGGAATTACTATTATTTATTGGGGTTGTTGTAGGTTCACCTATCCTGAATTTATTACTGAAGGAGATCTTCCAACGCGTACGTCCAGATTTACATCGACTGATTGAAATTGGCGGCTATAGTTTTCCAAGTGGTCATGCCATGAATGCTTTTACTGTATATGGAATTTTAACCTTTTTACTGTGGAGGCATATATTTAATAAAAGCGGACGGACCCTGTTGCTTCTTGTTAGCTCCTTTTTCATTATCATGATTGGGGTTAGCAGGGTTTACTTAGGAGTCCACTATCCTAGTGATATCATCGGTGGTTATTTTGCTAGTGGTTTTTGGCTTGCTGCGTCTATATGGTTTTTTCAATGGTACCTGGAGCGGCAGCCTCACCTTGCTGGTAGAATGCTAAAAAGATCCGTAAAAACTTCAAAATAAAGGAACATGAACGATGGATTTTATCACAACCCAACAATGGGATGAAGATTTATGGCAAAAGACAAGAGACATTTATACTGTTGCTTTTGGCGAACATGCCACCAAGCCAGAAAAGATTATCCGAAATATGTTTGCCAGGGGTCTTAGTACGCTTCATGTGGTAATGGAGAACGATGAGGTTATGGCGATGGCACTGACGGGCTCTATGCCGAACTCAAGTCTACTACTGTTAGATTATTTGGCAGTCCGAAAGAAGTTGCGTGGTCATGGAATAGGGAAGGTTTTTTTTGATTACATAAAAGCATGGGCTCAATCGCAGCCACAATACAAACGAATATTGGTTGAGGTAGAATGTGATGACATACCTGAAAATCATGCAAGAATTCATTTCTGGGAAAAATGCGGGTTTCACCTGTTAGATGACTATAAACATTGTTACAAATGGGGTCCCCAACACTACATGGCGATGGTTCTTTACCTTAAGAGTATGCCTGCAACACCATTAAAAGGAGAGGACTGCCTTAAGTATATGGCAGCTTTCCATAAAGAATCCTACAAAGTAAGCTAGTCACCCTACCTTAAACAAAGTAGAATAATGGTAATAAATTCTATTTTAGGGTGGGAGGATTCAACATGATTATATATCCGATTTTAGAAAATAAAGCCACAATTGGAGTGACGGCGCCTTCTTCTGGTGTTGAACAAGAATTGCACGAACTTGTGAAGAGTTCCTCTAGTCGGTTAAAAGAAAGAGGCTTTCATGTCATTTGCGGAGAAACGGTTTGGACACAGGACAAAGCCAAATCTGCACCGGCAGCAAAACGTGCCCAAGAGTTTAATGGAATGATGCAGAACAAAGCCATTGATCTCATCATTCCACCGTGGGGCGGGGAGCTGCTTATTGAAATCTTAGAAGAGATTGATTTTGATAACATGAAGAACAAGTGGGTGCTGGGTTACTCTGATACAAGTGTATTGTTGCTGGCGATCACGTTAAAAACCGGTATTGCCACGGCAAATGGAACGAACTTAATCGATTTAAGAGGTGAGTACCCCGATGAAACAACTGCCATGTGGCAAAGGGTATTATCGACAAAAGCAGGAGCCTCCATTACCCAGCACTCTTCCGAAAAATATCAAAAAGAATGGCAGCATGATAACCCATCTCCTTGTGTATTCCATCTAACTGAACCAACAGATTGGAAGACAGTTTCTGGTGAGAAAGTTAAGGCAGAAGGGCGTTTGCTTGGAGGATGTATTGACGTTATTCGGCATTTAATTGGCACTCCGTATGGTGACGTGCAAAGTTTTCGGAAAAAGTATATCAATGATGAACCTGTCATGTGGTATCTAGAGAATTGTGAGTTGAAAACAACCGATTTACGAAGAACGTTAGTACAAATGAAATTAGCAGGCTTGTTTGAGAATACATCCTGTATCCTATTTGGCCGTAGTCCTGCCAATGAACCAGTAGAAAACTATACGATTGAAGATGTTTACCAAGACTTGTCCAATGAACTCCAAATTCCGATCGTTTATGATGTGGATTGTGGTCATGTGCCGCCACAAATTACATTTATAAATGGTGCGTATGGAGTGGTTGAAGTAGAAGAGGGTAAAGGGACAATAGTACAACATTTTAAAGCATAGATTGATAACAAAGATTGTCAAAGGAGCTGGCTGAACTTGGATGAACGCATTAAATCGGAACATGACAAATGGGATGATACTCATCGTCTATGGCCATTACCTCCATTACCGTGGATCATGAAGCAGACCTGGAATGATCTTTTGTTTGCTCATTATCCTATTAAATTGGAAGTCTTACGAAAGCTAGTACCAGAAGTACTGCCATTGGACTCGTTTAACAGTTTGGGGTGGATTGGAATGGTTCCATTCAAAATGACGGGAGTCCGTTTGCGAGGCTTGCCGCCAGTTCATGGAACAAATAGTTTTGCTCAAGTAAATGTTCGTACTTATGTCAGTCTTGATGGTAAGCCAGGCGTTTACTTCTTAAGTCAAGATGCAGCCAACTGGCTAGCCTCAAGTTTGGCTCATACCTTCTTCCACTTGCCGTATCTTCATGCCGACATCAATGTGAAACTGGGGAATGCTAGGATCGATTTTGACAGTAAGAGACGGGGGAATAAACAAGCTGAATTGGTCTGCAGCTACAGACCTATTTCAGAACCGTCTTATGCAGAAAAAGGGACGTTCGATGAATGGATGGCTGAGCGCTATTGCTTTTATGCCATAAATAAAAAGGGAGTTCCGTTTCGCTGTGATGTTTTGCACCAACCCTGGCTGCTGCAGGAAGCGGAGGCGGAAATAACTCAGAATGCGCTCTTGACCAAGCAAGGTATACTTGTTGAAAAAGAAAGCCCTGTTTTTCATTTTTCAAAAAAGATGGAAGTCCGTACTTGGCCATTGATTCCTGCATGGGGCTGAAAAGCATTAATCTAAGTTCTTTGTCATTAGAGTGGATACGTCTGTAAACCCAAGCTTTTCATAAAGGTGTTTCGCATGGTTTCCGGCATAAACATTTAATTGGACCTTTTTATGACCCTCAGCACGTAATTGTATGAAAGCCGCCTTACATAGTTTCTCAGCAGTACCCTGTTTGCGATAGGGTGGGAGTACATACATTTCATTGATAAAACCGACTGTTTCATCCGTATTTTGATCGATGATCCGCCCTAAACCAACCCAACCTTGAATAACATTATTTTTAACCCGAACAAGGTAATAACCACCGCCATTTAAAAAAGGAGTCATCATTTCAATCGCTTTTTCACGACTTGGTTTTACGTACCCCATAGTGGCTTCTTTTAATACCTGTAAATGGTAATTTAAGATACTTTGAGTCTCCTCGTAGGTTGCTTTTCTAATCGTCATGTACCATTGCATCTCCTTTAAATACTAGAAAATTCAAAACTATTCATCTAGTCTAATACCTACTCCATAGTATGAAAATAGATAAATTTTGTTGCTGTTTAGGTGGAGCAGACTAGAACGTTTAATAAAGGTTGCAGTTAATAAATCATTTTATATGTAAACCTAAAAATAATTTAAGTTGACATAAATTATTGAACCAATTATTCTTAATTTATAGAATATACTAGGGGGATGTTTATGAAACTTAGAACAACTGATCTAACTGCAGCGGCAATGTTTGTTGCGCTAATGGCTGTTGGGGCTAATATTACTTCAATTGCTCCATTCATGGTCGTAGGGGGAGTACCCATCACGCTGCAGACATTTTTTGCTATTTTAGCAGGCGTAGTTCTTGGCAGTCGATTGGGTGCCATTGCAATGATGGTCTATGCCTTCGTTGGCTTAGTGGGAGTACCTGTATTTGCGCAATTTGGCGGCGGAATTGGCACTTTCTTAAAGCCTACATTTGGTTTTATTGTATCTTATATTTTTACAGCGTATATAACTGGTTACATAATTGAAAAGATGAAAAATACAGTTGGGGTATTTGCCTTCGCAGCACTTGTAGGGATGGCACTTAACTATGTTTTTGGAACCAACTGGATGTATGCTGCTTATAAAGTCTGGGCTTCCGCTCCAGATGGTTTTACCTATAAAATGGCTTGGTTATGGATGGTGGTTCCTCTTCCAAAGGATATTATTCTAGCCATTTTAGCAGGTGTTATGGGACATCGTTTAAAACGAACCTTATCAAAAAGTCAACTTAGGAATGTTAGAAAAGCGAGTTAAGGTAGTGGAGGGATTGGATGAGTAAGTGGAAGGAATTAGCGTTAGAGGTGCTAAATGGTCATGTTATTTCAAAAGAGGAAGCATTAGATATTCTAAATTCAAACGATACGGAATTACTAGAAGTGTTGCATGGAGCTTACTTAATTCGCCAACATTATTATGGAAATAAGGTTAAGCTTAATATGTTAATTAATACAAAATCAGGTCTTTGTCCTGAGAATTGTGGCTATTGTTCGCAATCTAGTATTTCTAATGCACCGATTCAAAAATATCGAATGGTGGATAAAGATACCATCCTTAAAGGAGCCGAACAAGCCTACGAGCTTCACGCGGGTACGTATTGCATAGTAGCGAGCGGCCGTGGTCCTAGTAATCATGAAGTGGACCAAGTGGTTTCAGCAGTAAAGGAAATAAAGGATAAATATCAATTGAAGATTTGTGCCTGCCTTGGAATTTTAAAACCAGAACAAGCCGTCATGCTGAAAGAAGCTGGTGTCGATCGCTACAATCACAACCTTAACACCTCAGAAAATCACCATGACTCCATCACGACATCACACACTTATCAGGATCGAGTGAATACGGTTGAGCTAATAAAAGAAGCTGGAATATCTCCATGTTCAGGAGTAATCGTGGGCATGAAGGAAACGAAGGAAGACGTAGTGAACGTGGCAATGAGTCTAAGAGTATTAGACGCGGATTCCATTCCGGTTAATTTTCTACACGCGATAGATGGTACTCCTCTTGAAGGCACTAAAGAGTTGAATCCTAGGTACTGCTTAAAGGTTTTAGCTCTTATGCGGTTTGTGAATCCAACGAAAGAAATCAGAATTTCAGGCGGACGAGAAGTTAACCTAGGAAGTTTGCAGCCGCTTGGATTATATGCAGCGAATTCCATTTTTGTAGGAGATTACTTAACAACTTCAGGACAAGAAACTACATCCGATCACCAAATGCTGAAAGACTTAGGATTTGAAGTAGATTTTGTAAAGGAAACGGTTCAATAAAAAGTGCATTAAGATAAAAGAATACCTGGGCGTCATCTTGTAGATGATGCCCTCTTTCGCATTAAAAAAAGATTTAATATAAAATACGATTAAAAGGTTTAGATACATCTTTGTTGAATAGATAAAGTAAGATAGTAGTAGTCTTGAAGGGAGAACCGCAATGTCAGAGATAAATATTTTAGGAGAAGCTTATAAAAAAGCAAAATATAAGGTGCCTGGTCATGGTCCGAGGAATGTCCAGGTGCTCAAAGATACCTTAATGAATATCGATGGAGAGATGGAAAGCGAGATGTACGGAAAGGGAAAAGTCATCGACGACTTCCAAGAGAAAATGGCAAAGTACCTTGGTAAGGAGTCTGCTGTATTTTTTCCAAGTGGGACGATGGCACAACAAATTGCCTTACGGATTTGGTGTGACCAGAAAGGAATCAAAAAAGTAGCCTACCATCCCTTAAGTCATTTAGAAATTCACGAAGAAGACGGATTAAAGGAACTGCACCATATCGAGACGATTTTATTAGCTGATAAAGACAGCGTCATTCAGCTGGAAGATGTGGTTGATATCAATGAGGATATGGCTTGTTTATTGCTCGAGCTGCCGCAAAGGGAGATTGGCGGCCAGCTTCCTGAATATAAAACATTGGAAGATATTTCGGCTTACTGCAAGGAAAAGGGAATCAAATTACATTTAGACGGGGCAAGACTATTTGAAATTTTACCTTATTATCAAAAATCAGCTGAAGAAGTCTGTTCACTTTTTGATAGTGTATATGTTTCTTTTTACAAAGGAATTGGCGGGATTGCAGGGGCTATACTTGCGGGAGATAAAACCTTTACGGAAGAATCAAAAGTCTGGAAAAGGCGTCATGGCGGCGATTTAATCAGTCTTTATCCGTACATCTTAAGTGCTGATTATTATTTTGATGAACGAGTGGGAAATATGAATCAGCACTATCAAGAAGCAAAGGAATTTGGCCAATGCTTTAATG